>CAZWGG010000887.1:0-2310 GCA_964633305.1 uncultured Bacteroidales bacterium | reverse complement strand
TGTTTTTTACAAGACTTAAGTGGTCAAAAACCAAAAACGAACATACAGGTAACATTTATTGGGTCAGCACAAAATTTATTGATAATCTTAGACAAAAAATAGACTAATTATCTTTTAAATATCTCATTTTCTTCATTTAAAACATAAAAAGGTTTTCTTCCCGATCTGTAATTACTTGTATTCTGGAAGTTTGATCTGCGTATATACCTCCTTGAATTTCAGTAATTTTATTAGATAGTATATTGAAATCCAACAGCATATATTTTGTTAAGTTATCTATATAAAAATGTAACTTATTATCATACTTAATTTGAGTAATACGTTCAAGTTGACAATATTTTGTTATTCTGCCTGATTCAAACAAGGCTATTGAATGGTCATGAGATGATACAGGATATGATTCATCACAAATATCTTGTATTCCATAAATAGATAAAATGGTTGAATTTTTCTTTAAATTTTTCATAAACTCTTTAAAAACTTGTCCAATATAGCTAATCTGTATGACTCATTCGTTAAATATTTCTATTTTTACTTTAATTATTCATGAACTTTTAATAGATTTAATATTACAAATTACCCAACTTGAAAACAGGCAGATAGTTTGATTAATAAATTAATGTATGACGATAACGGATCAGGATTTTCAGTTATTTATATATGCTTTAAAAAATTATTCCAAATATGATTTTAGTCAATATTCTGAAAAATCACTAAAACGAAGACTTGCAAAAGTGCTTTCTGATAATAGAATTGCACTAACACCCTTGATAAACCGAATGAAAGATGATCAGGATTTTGTGGAAAAAATTGTTAAGGAAATTACAGTTAATACCACTGAACTTTTTCGTGATCCACAAGTTTGGCAGGCGGTAAAATATGCCATATTACCAAAACTTAAATCTAATTCGGTTATTAACATTTGGCATGCAGGCTGCTCCACCGGGCAAGAAGTCTATTCCATGTTAATACTATTACAAGAATTAGGAATATTTGAAAAAACCAAAGTATATGCTACAGATATAAATAGTGATGTTTTGAGTATTGCTCGCCAAGGACAATATAAATATCGGTTCAATATAGGGTATCTTGACAACTTTGATAAAGTAATTAAAGAAAATCCATACAATTTTGAAGAGTATAATGATGTCCCTTATGAAAATTATTTTGATATTGATAAAAATAATGACCTGCTTTTAATGAAGAATGGTCTTAGGGAAAAACCAGTATTTAAAAAACACGACCTGGTTACTGAAGATAATACTCTGTATGTTAAATTTGATATAATCTTATGTAGAAATGTTATTATCTACTTTAATTATGATTTACAAAACAGAGTTTTTGATCTATTTCACAAAAACTTGTATGAAAGTGGATGCTTAATATTAGGGCTTCATGAAACAATTTTAGGATCATATTCTATGAAGTTTCAAAAAAAAGGTCATGCTTATTATAAAAATTAAAATTAACAGATTATATTTATAATTGATGTATTAACAACTGACAACTATTCTCTTACACGATGAAAAAAACATATATGCCTCTTAAAATAAAAATATACTTGAGTGTTCTTTCTTTCATCATTTTTACCGGTATAGTTGTTGGTATTTCATTAATTTTTCATAATGAAATCACTTCGCTTAATGATAAATTTAAATACACTAGAGACTTAGAATTGGTTGTTGTTGACCTTTATAATCTTATTGTTGATATCCGGCACAACACAAAAAGTGATTACATAAATGATAAATCGTTTCAAGAAGAAGTAGATAACAAAAAAATTAAGTTTTATGAAATATATAATACACTTACAAATGAAAAACTAATTAATAAAAACAACTCGATTATTGAAACCATTGACAGTCTTAAACTAAACATTGAGAACCAATTTTTTCAAATATCGCAATTATTGCCTATTTTGCATCAAAAGGGAAATGAAAATTCAGGATTAATAAAAACCATGATAATACTAAGTGATAGTTTAAAATTGAAAACGAATTATGCAGAATTTGATTCTGTTCACGAAATGGTCATGGAACTACTTATTTTACAAAACAATTTTATTTGGGGAGAAAGTTCTAATCTCTCAGCCAATATTCAATCACAAATAAAAATAATAGAAGAAAAGCTATCTCTTTCATCAATTGAAACGACAGAAAGTATTTTAGATGATTTACATAACTACTCAGCTACCATAGAAGAAATCACAGCTCTTAATACCCAATTATCCTCTAAAAGAAGCTCCGGATTATTATTTAAAATCGATTCCCAAAATAAAGCTGTTCTGCATCAAATTAATACTCTTAAAAA
>CAZWGG010000886.1:0-2311 GCA_964633305.1 uncultured Bacteroidales bacterium | reverse complement strand
TAAGTGATGAGAAATACAATTCGGTTACAGATATTTTATCGCAGCAAAGTTATCCATCAGAAGAATATGGGTCCGCGAATCAATGGTTTGTTCAAAAAAGAGAAAAAAAAATCTGTTTCCATGTTGAGATAAAACCTCATTCCTATCGTGTATTTAAAATTGAATGAATTGAAAGTTGGGAGGCCGAGGGCTGGAGTCCGGCCTCCGAAGTTAGGCGACACCAATCAAAGGCCTTGCGTCTGACTTCTGAATCCGGACTACTAAATATTTACATATAATTACGTATTTTTGGAAGTACGAAAATCTATAAACAGTATAACTATGCATAACAAAGTTCAATTGTTAATCATTTTGTTCCTGGTGTTGGTACCGCAAAAGTTTTTATGCGGTCAAACACCTTTGATTCTCAACACCCAAAACAGGAATACCGCAAGCTTAAACGGGAAGTGGCATTATATTGTTGATCCGTACGAAAACGGGTACTATAATTATCGTTACGAACCGTTTGATGAAATGAAAAATCCAGGGAGCGGAGGGTACTACCTTGACCAGAAACCTCGCAGTAAATCAGATTTAGTGGAATACAGTTTTGATAATTCTCCCACCCTCTTGGTACCCGGTGATTGGAATACCCAGGATGAAAAGTTATTTTACTACGAAGGGACAATTTGGTATAAAAAATCTTTTGATTATAAAAGGTCGAATCCGGATAATAGGGTTTTTATCTATTTTGGTGCAGCTAATTACCAGGCAGATGTATATTTAAACGGTAAAAAGCTGGGCAGACATATTGGAGGGTTCACTCCTTTTAATTTTGAAGTTACAGGTACTCTTGTTGAAAAAAATAATTTCCTGGTTGTAAAAGTTGATAATAAACGTAAAAAAGAAGGTGTCCCTACATTAAATACTGATTGGTGGAATTATGGCGGTATAACGCGCGATGTAAAAATTGTTGAAGTACCGGCTGTTTTTATAAGAGATTACAGCATTCAACTTAAAAACGATAATTCAGCAGTAATAGCAGGTTATATTCAGCTTGACGGTTTAGATATTAGCAATAAACAAATTAAAATTTCTATTCCTGAAGCCGGGATTCAAAAGGTCGTGAAAACTGATGAAAATGGGTATTCCGAATTTGAGATAAAGAATGATAAGCTAAGTTTATGGACTCCCCAAAACCCTAGGCTATATGAAGTATCTTTAAATTCAGAAAGTGATTTTATTAAAGATAAAATTGGTTTTAGAACAATTAGTACACAAGGGTCTGATATTTTGCTCAATGGCGAACCAATATTTTTAAAAGGCATTTGTATTCATGAAGAAAATCCATTACGCGGCAACAGGGCATATTCAAAAGAAGATGCCACGATGTTGTTGAATTGGGTAAAAGAATTAAATGGAAACTTTGCACGGTTAGCCCATTATCCGCATAATGAATACATGGCGAGAACCGCGGACGAAATGGGTATTTTGCTTTGGGAAGAAGTTCCGGTTTACTGGACCATAGACTGGGAGAATAATTCTACCCTGGAAAATGCAAAAAAGCAGTTAAATGAAGTTATTTCAAGAGATAAAAACCGTGCTTCGGTTATTATTTGGAGTGTAGGGAATGAAACGCCTGTCCATCCTGACCGCACAAAATTTATGACTTCTCTTATTGGTGAAGTAAGAAAACTTGATAACACACGCCTTGTAAGTGCTGCCCTTGAGCAGAACAGATCGCAAAAAGACGATAACATACGGTTAATTTCCGATCCTTTAGCCGATTATGTGGATGTATTAAGTTTTAATGAATACATTGGATGGTACGAAGGGTTACCCGGTAAATGTGCTAAGGTTACCTGGCAGATTAAACAAGATAAACCGGTGGTTATTTCCGAATTTGGAGCTGGTGCTTTACAAGGGTTTCACGGAGATAAGCTTACACGGTGGTCTGAAGAATACCAGGAAGATCTTTATAGACAAACATTGGAGATGTTGGTTAAAATTCCCCAGTTGCGTGGTATTACTCCATGGATATTAGCTGACTTTCGTTCTCCCAGGCGACCATTACCTAACATACAGGATGGGTGGAACAGAAAAGGCATACTGTCACAAACCGGTGATCGGAAAAAAGCATTTTATGTGTTGCGTGATTTTTATAAGAGGTATACTTTGAAAAATAACTAGTGGCTCTTAGAAAACGCCAAAGACTTCGTTACACTTGCCTTGAATTCGAACTTTATAGAGCAAACACTCTACTTTATGGACAGGCTCTAATTAGGTTTTGCTGATTTTCTCAGACAAGCTAAAATGAGCTAATTTGTCCATA
>CAZWGG010000885.1:0-2313 GCA_964633305.1 uncultured Bacteroidales bacterium | reverse complement strand
ATTTCTTTGACCTTGGAGGTCATTCTATTATGGCGATTTACTTAATAAATACTATTCAACAAAAATTTTCAGTAAATATTAAGTTGAGAAAAATATTTGAACTATCTACAGTTGAGAAATTATCAAGATTCATCGATAGTTCTGCTAGTGAAAATATAGATTATATTATAAAAGTTGAAAAAAGAGATTATTATACTGCCTCACCTGCTCAGGAAAGATTATTTTACGAACAATTAGTAAATAAAGACAATTTAGCATATAATATTCATGGGATATATCAGATTAAGAGTGAGGTAGATATTGAAAAGCTTGAGCGGTCATTTATACACTTAATATACAGACACGAAGGCCTTAGGTCTAATTTTATATTATCTGATAATGGCGTTATACAAAAGATCAATGAAAAAGCCGATTTTAGACTTATTATTGTTGATCAAAATAAATATCGTACTATTAAAGATGCATTCGGTAATTTCGTAAGGCCATTTGACCTATCTTCAGATTCTCTTATCAGATGCGGATTATATCATCAAAAGGATGAAGATGTCTTATTATTTGTTGATATTCATCACATTGTTTGTGATGGTATGTCTTTAAATATTTTAATGAATGATTTTAAAAAAACTTATCAGGGAAAAGAACTATTACCACTTGAGTTTAGATATGTCGATTATGCTTCTTGGCAGAATAGACTGGAAAATAGTTTGGAAAAACAAGAAGTTTATTGGTTAAAAAAACTGTCGGGCGAATTACCTAAGCTGGATTTACCTGTTTTACAAGACCGAGAATCAGTGGCAGATATTTATTCTGCTTCTCTCAAAGTATTATCAATAGATGGCGAGCTTTATCGAAAAATCAAGAGTGTTACGACAGAGTCTAATGTCTCCGATTTCATGTTCTTTTTATCAATATATTATATTTTATTATCAAAAATATCTGGAAAATCAGATATAATAATTGGTACAGATGTTGCAGGAAGGACTCGGCCTGCCTTTCAAGGTATAGTTGGGACTTTCATAAATTTATTACCATTAAGAATAAGAATTCGACCAGAAGGTACCTACAAAGAATTTTTGCAGGAAGTTAAAGAGTGTGTCCTTGAAGCTTTTGAAAACCAGGATTTTCAGTTTGATATGATGGTTTCAATGTTGAAAAAGGAGAACAAATTATCAGGGAATCTATTTGATGTTCATTTTGCGTTTTCCAATTATTTTGATAGTGATGTTGAATTGAATGAATTGACTTTTATCCCCTCGGAAATTAAAGAACATCTTACAACTCAATATGAATTTAAGATAGAAGTAGCTGAAGAAAATAGAAAATTTAATTTAGCCTTTATTTACAGCACAGCACTGTACGATAGTGAAACAATTGAAATTTTGAAAGAATATTATTACAATATCCTCTCAACCATTTTGCAAAATAGAGCAATCGATATCGAAAGCATAGAATTAGAAAACTCTTTTAGTACTGTTTAATTTAGATATTTATTGGCGTTTAATAGTCTTGATTAAAAATTGATTTATAAATATGTAGTATGTGTGGTATTTGCGGATTTATTATGTTTAACGAACGAGTGAGTGATAAAGATGAAAGCGTTATTAGGGCGATGAACAAAAAATTATTTCATCGTGGCCCTGACGCTCAAAACACTTTGCTTTTTGAAAATGTTGCTTTGGGCTTTAGCAGACTGAGTATTATAGGTCTTGATAACGGAATGCAACCTATATTCAATGAAGATGAATCTCTTGTCTTGATTTGTAATGGAGAAATATTTAACTATATTGAACTAAGATTAATTCTTAAACAAAATGGTCATGTATTCAAAACTGATACTGATGTCGAAGTTATTATTCATCTGTACGAGGAATATGGGATAGAATTCTTAAACATGCTTAATGGACAGTTTGCATTTGCATTGTATGATAGGAAAAATAAAAATATGCTGTGTGCTAGAGACCAGATGGGAATTATTCCATTTTTTTACACTTTTGTAAAAGATACGTTTATTTTTAGCTCAGAAATAAAAGCAATTCTTGAACATCCATTAGTTGTTCGTGAGGTAGATATGGTTGGTCTTGACCAGGTTTTTACATTTGCAGGATTAATTAGTCCGCGAACTATGTTCAAAAATATCAATAGTTTAGAAAATGGACATTTTTTAAGTATCAACGGTCATGGTAAAATTATTAAAAAAGAATATTGGGACCTAATTTATCCTGAAGAAGAGTTGAAACTTAATGGGAAATCAGAAGATATTTATATTAGAGAACTGGAAGAATTATTTGAAATAGCAATTAGATTGAGATTAAG
>CAZWGG010000884.1:0-2315 GCA_964633305.1 uncultured Bacteroidales bacterium | reverse complement strand
AATTGAACGGTTCAGTTATTAACAAAAACCGGAGGTTTTTAGACAGTCTGACGTTGTGTGCAATTTTAACAACACAAAGTCGTTCATCAATAGATAAGTAAACTAATCTTGAGACTAATCATTTTTTGGACAATTTATTAGTTAAAAACAATGCAGGAATAATCATTATCACCATAAAAACTAAACTCATTAAAAAACCGGAATGGTAAGAATTAATAATGTTAGCAATTGTTTTTTCTTTTCCCAACATTGCATTATTTACTACTATTGCTAAAATGCCTGAGCCAAATGCAGCCCCGACATTTTGTATAATTCTTGTAGCAATACTGGCTTGTGGAATTTGTTGTTTTTCAAGCCCTATGTATGAATCACTCATAATGGAAATCGTCACACTGCCAAGCCCCATTCCCCGTGTAAGTAAAATTGCCCATATCAACCATTGACTGGTCGAATTGTCAAAGTATACAAATGGTATGGTGCCGATTAACGTGATAATTATTGAAAAAACAGTAATCCATCGAGCTCCAATATTGTCAATGAATCTACCTGTGATTGAACGTGTTATTAACATTCCTATTCCTTGAGGAATAAGCCATAAGGCAGAAGTAATCACATCCAAACCTCTAACATTTTGCAAAAACATTGGTAAAAGAAGCATTGGCCCGTTGTTGGCAAAACCAGCTAAAAACAGTGCAACAAATGAAGCATCAAAATTTTTCAATTTAAAAAGAGATAGGGGAATAATGGCATTTTCATTTTTCCTGCGAGCATAAAAAACGTATGCGATTAAAATGGCTACACCCGTTGATACAACGTAAAGCCATAAATTATTCTTCATCGTTTTATGAATTGCTATACCATAAATAATGGATGCAGACGAAACAGCAAGCATTAAAATACCGACTAAATCCAATTTTGAGTTTTTATTTGTTGGTTCAAAAGCAGGAACTTTCCAGTAAATTAAAGCTAATGCAAAAATACCAAGTGGAATATTGACAAAAAACAACCAATGCCAATTTAAGTATTGCAAAATAGTTCCACCAATAATAGGGCCGAGGATAGGTCCTAAAATAATCGGGAATCCGACAATAGACATCATTCGGCCAATTTTATCGCCACCAGCAAGTTGCATAACCATTGTGGTTAATGTCGGCATTAATAAACCCGAAGCGAATCCCTGTAGTACCCTAAAAAATATCAAACTGTGAATGTTCCACGACAAGCCCGAAAATAGCGATGACAGCAAAAAAAGTCCAAGTGAATACATAAATATTTTTTTACTGTCCATTTTGTTCATCAACCAACCCGAAAATGGCACAGCTACACCCATTGCCAAAACATATCCTGTTACAATCCATTGTACAACCGAAAACGGTATCGCGAATATTTTGGCAAAATCATTAATTGCGATATTAATAATTGTTGCATCAAACATTGGAGGCAGTATGCCAAACACTAAAATCAGCGAAATGCCAATTATTTCTTTTGAAAGTTTTTCTTTTGTTTTCATTTCTATTGTCATTTAAGATACACATTGTTTCTTATAGCAAAAGTAAAGTAATTTTTCAAATAAAGTACACAGTGTATCTAATATTTCATTATTTTTGTACAACAAATTAGATTTCAAGCATATGTACAAAGAAGAAAAAATAAGAAGAAGAGGTGACGAGTTGTTAGAAAGTATATTTGTTATTACAAAAGAATTGATTGAAGAGGTTGGCTATCCGAATATTACATTTCAACAAATAGCAAAGAAAGCACGTACAAGCCGCGCTGTTCTTTATAGAAGATGGGCAACGACATTTGATTTAATCGTTGAGATGATAAATTATAAAAGAAAAGCGTTAGGTGGCAATCTAATTGATAGAATTACTAATACAGGAAGTTTGCGAAACGATTTGATACAGTTATTAACACTTCATAATACCATCTTTTCTGAAATTGGAATGGAAATTTTTACAGCTTATTTTTTCGAAATGGCTATGAATAAAAAGGAGATACTTGAAGAAACAAATACAAATGTTCTTAGTCACAATGTGCAAATAATGAATAAGATTCTTGATTTTGCAAAATCGAGGGGCGAGAAAATAAACGAAGTTGATGCAGAAATACTCTCACTCCCATTTGATTTAATTCGAGCGGAAAATCTTTTCAGAAAATCTCAAATAAATAAAGGGCGAATTGAAAAACTGGTTGATGAAGTCCTACTTCCTGTTTTTAAATATGATTATAAAGTAGGATGAAATAAAAAAACAGCACACAATCGAGTAGGCAGCCGATAGGCCAGTAGCCTATCGGAGAACCTCTCACACCAC
>CAZWGG010000883.1:0-2319 GCA_964633305.1 uncultured Bacteroidales bacterium | reverse complement strand
GTGTTTTGACCAGTTTTTTAACATTTGAACGGTTTTTCGCTGCAATGTGGGTTAAAAATGTTCATAAAGATTTTTATGATAAACTTTTGGAAATAAATCCTAACCTTATCCTTAGCGAAATAAAACTTGCCGCTTTTTTACGATTAAATTTATCATCAAAAGAAATTTCGTCAATTACAGGACAAAGCTTGGAAAGTATAAAGATGGGACGTTACCGATTGAGGAAAAAACTAGGTATTAAGGATACCGAAAACATGGTCTCACTTCTATTAAATTTGTGAGTTTATGCCTTATTACATTTTTTTTAGCTTAACCAATATTAAGGTGCAACTAACATTTTTTTTCACTACGCCTGTGTGATGGCACTATAAATCATACTAATCAACTTCACGTTTGCAACCGAAGCCCATGACCGAAGGAAATAAACCTAATAAGTACTGGTATAAATACTTATATGGGTTGTATACTTTTTGTTACTCTTCTGATTGGTATTGTTTTAGATTTTTTTCTTTTTTTTATTCTCAAAAAATGAATAAGGAGCAGGAGGAAAGAATTATAAAAAACCAAAGAAAAGCCCTGTTTGTCTTTTTAATTTTTATATGTGGGATAACACAGGCACAGGAATCAGTTTCGGCTTCCGGTGGAAACGCCACAGGTAATGCAGGTACTACCAGCTTTACTATTGGACAAGTATTTCATCTTATCGAAAGCGGAACTACAGGATCAATAGCACATGGGGTGCAACAGCCTTATGAGATTTCGATTGTAACAGGGATTGAACCGGATGCGGGTATTGATCTTATTTGTCAGGCCCACCCTAATCCGGCATGTGAATTTGTAATGTTGAAAATCGAAGATTACAACTTTGAAAATTTGACATATATACTTTATGATATCAACGGGAAACTTCTTGCAAAGAAAAAAATTACAGAAAATGAAACAATCATTGCAATGAAAAATCTTACTGCTGCAACTTATTTTCTTAAACTATCAAGCGGCAACAAAGAAGTAAAAACGTTTAAAATTATTAAAAGGTAAAGAGACAAGGCATGCCTTGTCTCAACGATATACCTTGTCTCAGCAATAAAAAACTAATAACCATGAAAAGAATATTTATAACTTTAGCAGCAACATTATTATCAATAAGTATTTTTGCCCAAACACCTGAAAAAATGAGCTATCAGGCAGTTATCAGGAACAATAGCAATAACTTGGTGACAACTGCTGAAATTGGCATACAGATAAGTATTTTGCAGGGTTCCGTTTCAGGTACGCCTGTTTATATTGAAACCCAAACACCAACCACTAATATAAATGGTTTGGTAACAATAGAAATTGGTGAGGGTACGGTTATTTCGGGTAATTTTAGTACTATTGATTGGGCAAACGGACTAAAAACCGGTACCGATCCGGCAGGTGGAACAAACTACACCAT
Source organism: uncultured Bacteroidales bacterium (assembly GCA_964633305.1). GTDB lineage: Bacteria > Bacteroidota > Bacteroidia > Bacteroidales > UBA10428 > CAZWGG01. The sequence continues at coordinate 884 of CAZWGG010000883.1, read as the reverse complement.
AACAGGTATCTGCCAGTTGTTGAGTGTTCCGTATGCTTTGTATGCAAAAACCGCCGAAACAGTTACCGGTGGAATTACCGAAACCGATCCGGTATTTGATGCCTCGCAGGCAAAAAATATTACGGTTACCGACATTACCAATTTGGACAACTTGTCAGGTATAAATACCGGTGACCAGGATTTAAGCAACCTGGCAACAAAAACGGCATTAACTGATTCTACTGCCCAGGGACGCTCGGAGATACCCGATGTAAGCAGTTTTATTACGACAGAAACCGATCCGGTTTATGCTGCCTGGGACAAATCAACGGGTATAGAGATTATTGAAAGCCAGATCAGCGATTTGAAAAGCTACCTTACAACCGAAAGTGATCCTGCATTTACAGCAAATTTTGATTTTAGCGGAGCTACAACGGGCGACCTTTTACGATATGATGGAACAAAATGGGTGAAGTTTACGCCAAACTACTTAACAAGCTATACCGAAACCCAAAACCTGGCCGATGTGGCTGCCATAAATAACTCTGTAAATACACAATTGAAAGACGTAACAAATCCTTCAGACGATCAGGATGCGGCAACAAAAAAGTATGTAGATGATCTGATGGGACAATTGTATGAACAGGGAGTGTTGAAAGTAAAAGACGAGGATGGAAATTTTTATTCTGTTGTAAAAATCGGGGAACAATACTGGATGGCCGAAAACCTGAAAACTTCCTCATACAATGATGGTACGCCAATAGCTAATGTCACTGATAATACGGCATGGGGGAATTTAACGACCGGGGCATATTGCTGGTATAGCAACGATTCTGCAACCTATGAAGCCACCTATGGTAAATTGTATAATTTTTTTACCGTAAGTACAGGTAAACTGTGCCCTT
>CAZWGG010000882.1:0-2323 GCA_964633305.1 uncultured Bacteroidales bacterium | reverse complement strand
ACGTTTTCTTATCAAAGACTTTAAAAAATAGGAGTTTTCTGGCAGGCACTAAGTACGATAGATAAAAAATCGAAAAGTCCGGAAAAAAACCGGACTTTTCACTACACAAGGAAATTCTAGAACCTAAATCCCAGATTAAATCCAAACCATCCCCTCACTTTATTTCTTCTTGATATTTTCCATGACCAGGATGGTGATATTTTTTCTGCAGAGTCTGCATATTCAGATATTAAGATATTAAATGTTGGCCCGGCAAAAATACTGAAGTGCTCAGCTATTTGATAATTAAAGCTTACTCTTAATTGATTTAATTGATTATATTCCCAGCTTCTCCACAAATCGGTATATACATTGTAAACATGGGCTTCCAAATCTAAAGAATTTTTTTCGCCGGTTTGAATTGTCTTTCCAGCGCCAAAACCAAAACCCCACTGGAATTCAGAAAATCCGGGTTTATGTCCTAATGTGAAAACGGTATAGAAATCTTTTATTCCGATTTTGAATGAAGTATTTAAAAAGAAAGTTTCATTTCCCCAAAATTCAAACCTCCTGTAACCACCTTTACGCACAATACTTATTGGCGCAATAGGTATTCCATCTATTGAATCACATATATTGATAAATCCTGCTAATTGTAATCCTTTAACCTTATTTGCAACGTTTAAAAAACCGGCAATCTGCACTCCATCCAAATCTTCGGCAATATTCATAAATCCTGCAGCTTGTGCCCCATTTGTTTCTTTTGCAATATTCATAAACCCAGTCCCCTGGAAACCTACAACTTTTTCAGATAAATTTCCAAATCCTGAAACCTGTGCCCCTTCTAAACCTGCACTAACATTTCCAAATCCTGCTATTTGAAATGCTTTGGCACTGTCTCCAACAATATTGACAAATCCGGCACCCTGAAGTCCTTCGGTATACCCGCTATTAATATTGCCAAAACCTGCTATTTGAACAGCATCAACTGGGCCTGACACAATATTTCCGAAACCAGAAACTTGAACACCTTTAACATATCCTTCATCAATATTTACAATTCCTCCCAACTCAAAACCATCAACTCCTCCATTTACCCCTGCAATGATATTTAACGAGAATATATTTGCAAACCTTGTTGAATTAACTCCATTAGTGCCAAGAGGTGTGAAAAAAGTAACCTGAAACGGCTGATTTATTTTTTCTTTTTCCCAATCATCCTGTGCCTTTAAGTTGAAGGTCACTAAAACTAATAGTGCTGTGTAACATGTAAATATACTTTTCATCGCTGTAATTTTTTGTTTGAAAGACAATGATTTTAAAATTTAGTTGCATATGAAGTTAATTTTTTTTTGTATTTTAAATAACTTAATAAGGTTCAAAAATATTAAAGAAAAATCACTTGTACTTTTTATTACCGAAACAGAAATGGATTTATAAAAGAATGCAGCAATGATTGAAGTAAAAGACCTTACCTTTTCTTATAAAGGAAGTAACAAACCTGCAATAAAACACCTAACTTTTACTGTCAAAAAAGGAGAAATTTTTGGCTTTCTGGGGCCAAGCGGAGCAGGAAAGAGCACAACACAAAATATTTTAATCGGACTCCTTGATGGCTATCAGGGAGATATTAGCGTGCTAGGGAAGAATATAAAAAACTGGAAATATGATTATTACGATAATATTGGCGTAAGCTTTGAGCTTCCTAATCACTATCTTAAACTTACCGCTATTGAAAATCTCAATTTTTTTTCAACATTTTATAATGTACCTACTCAAAAACCTTATGAGCTGTTAAAACTGGTAGGGCTTGATAAAGACGCAAATAAGAAGGTAGAAGGATTTTCAAAAGGAATGAAAATGCGATTGAATTTTATACGGTCTTTATTACATAGTCCTGACATGCTTTTTCTTGACGAGCCAACATCGGGACTTGACCCGGTTAACGCAAGAAATATTAAAAACATTATTCTTTACTTAAAAAAAAGTGGAAAGACCATTTTTTTAACTACCCATAATATGCATGATGCCGATGAACTTTGTGACAGGGTAGCTTTTATTACCGACGGGGAATTAAAGGTTATCGATTCGCCAAAACAACTAAAATTAAAAAATGGTAAGCGAATAATAAAGGTTGAATATTTAAACAAAAAAACCATACAGAAAGAATTTGAAATGGATACAATAGGCAGCAACAATGAATTCTTCGATATTATTAAAAATAAAAAAATAATATCTATTCATTCGGAAGAAGCGACTCTCGATGATGTATTTATTAAAGTAACAGGTAAAAGTCTTTTAAATTAAAAAAGTGATAAAAAGAGAAATAAGGAAACTTATAAGA
>CAZWGG010000881.1:0-2327 GCA_964633305.1 uncultured Bacteroidales bacterium | reverse complement strand
GTAGGTGAATACTGGACAGGTTATGCCTACCGGCTAAAAAATTGGGTAAACGATAATGCAGCACAAGGAGCCTCAGTTAGCGTGTTTGATTTCTTACTGAAAAATACCCTCAAAGATATGTGTAATGGCGCCGGTTCATCGTTTGATATGAGAGGGCTAAATCATGCCGGAATGGCAAGGGAAAATAGCGGAAATAGTCTGCCCGGAACATCGGTTTCAACATTTGTAGACAACCACGATACTGGAAAAGAACATGATAAATGGGTAAAAAAAGATTGGAAAATGGCTTATGCCTACATTTTAACTCATGAAGGCCGTCCTTGCTTGTTTTATCCCCATTTTTTCGGTATCCAGCAAGTCGATAATAACGATCCAAGCTACACTACCCAAGCACCGGTAGGTTTAAGAAACGATATTAAAAAATTAATATCTGTCCGTAAAACATATCTTGATGGAACTTTAACCGTGCTTACAGAGGTAGGCAACCCTTATCCTTCAGGAAATGCATATAATGTGTATGTTGCCCGTAGGGCTGGCAATGGAACAAAAAGCGGTGCTATTATCGTGTTAAATAATCATGATAGCCAAACAAAAGGCGTTTGGGTTGACCATGCGCCATCGGGATGGACAAGCTGGGCGAGTTCTACCCTGGTAAACGCTTTTGATCCAAGCCAAAAAACAACTGTATATGCAGATGGCCGGGTATATGTTTGGGCTCCCCCACGTGGTTATGCTGTTTATGTTCGCGAAAGTGAATATGTTGGCTATTATGCTAAAAACAAAGCAGAGGGTGTTACTCTAAGTGCAGCAACAAAAAATATGAACGAAGATCTGTTAACTTTACAGGCATTTCCAAATCCTGCTTCAGGACTTACCACTATAAGTATTTATTTACCCGGGGAAATTACCGCGGAAGTAAATATTTACAATATAAGCGGACAGCTCGTTGAAAACTTGTATAAGGGCCTTATGACGTCAGGAAAAAAAGCCTGGCAATGGAATACAGCCAATTATAAACCTGGGATATACTTTTGTAAAGTAATTACAAACAAACAAATTATAGAAACAAAAATTGTAGTTAAATAATTATCAGGAAATGAATAACTAAATTATCAACACTTTCAGAGATTTCAAATACTGACCTTGAAAAGGAGGGTAGATAAATTCCCTCCTTTTTTTATTATTCCAAGGTTTTTTTATTTATCATGTGATTAAATGAAAAAATTATATCATTTGCTGTAATGAACACATGTTATAAAAAAATAATATATTCAACCTGAAAGGCAAAATGAAAAAATTGTTATCTTGCAAAAAAAAATAATTGTACACCAAGATACGCTGTTTGCATCCAGTCGTTTGTGCGCAATTGGACAAGACTAACTACTTACTAAACAGAACAACTTTAAACTTAAAAGGTGACAAAATGAGTAAATCCTGGTATTTCGATTACTTTAAGCAGCCTGAAACCGAAATGAAAGGTCCGGCGGTTCTTAAATCTGTGTCAAAAGCTTTAGTACAATTCTTACGGGAAAATGAAATACAGCCTGGCTCTGTTTTGGTCATTGGTTCAGCTCTCGGATATGATGTGATGCACTTCGCTTCTTATGGTTTTGATGCACATGGAGTAGATTTTGTACCCGAAGCAATTACCCATTCAGAACAAAATGCCAAGAAGGAGAACCTGAATTGTCATTTTTATTGTGAAAACATTTTTGACCTGAATAAGGTGCATTGGGGAAAATATGACTATGTTTATGAGAGGGCATTTCTTTGTCAGATAAAACCGAATCAACGCAAAAAATACGGGCGAATTGTAGCAAGGCTATTAAAAGACGGTGGCGCCTTCATTGGTGTCTTGCGTAACGATCCCAATGATCCTGAACCGGACTCTCCACCTTATAACCTGTCGGTAAAAACTATTGCAGAGGTGTTTGAAAACTACTTTTGGATCCAATCTATATTTTTATGCCCTAAATCAAACAACCCTGACAGCAATAATGACGCATATTTATGTGTTATGAAAAAAGTGTAGGAATATTTTTATTCATTATTTGCTTTATTCATAGGTTTTATCCTGTCTCTGACCAGCCCAATTGTGAGATAAATTTCTAGCATCTTTATAATTCTGTTTCAGACTTACGCTTCCTCCCCAATTATTTGATAATAATATACTCGTAAAAATAATTTCTAAGAAAAGAATAACAAAGTTATTAACATTTTTAGAGACAAATATACTGGTCATGTAAGGGAAGGTATTTATTTACTCTCTTTTTTTCCCATATTTTTGATAAAAATAGTAGTTAATAACATTAATAAAATAAAGTTTA
>CAZWGG010000880.1:220-2338 GCA_964633305.1 uncultured Bacteroidales bacterium | reverse complement strand
GTCTTTTTTCAATCTTTAATCCTGAAGCATTAAAAGATGTAAAACTCTATAAAGGGGGCATACCTGCAAACTTCGGGGGAAGAATTTCTTCTGTACTGGATATTACACAAAAAGAAGGAAATATGAAATCATACCACATGAATGCAGGTATAGGATTAATTGCAAGCAAATTAATGATTGAGGGTCCCGTTATAAAAAATAAAGCTTCTTTTTTACTTGCCGCAAGAAGGTCATATTTGGATATTTTTTTCAAATATATGCCCGATGAAGATATCCAGGATAGTAAATATAATTTCTACGATTTGAATTCGAAACTCAACTTCATCCTAAATCCGAATAACAGGCTTTATGTGTCGCTTTATTCTGGTAATGACCATCTTGAAGATGACCTGTATTACCAGCAATATGGTAATTTAACAACTACTATAAGGTGGAATCATATTTTTGGAAACCGTTTGTTCTCAAATACTTCATTTATATATAGTGACTATGTTATGGAAGATGCTGACCTGGATTCTTACTGGCAATGGAAAAATAGGGTTGGCATAGACCATTATGAGTTTAAGAATAACTTCACATGGTATTTACCCAATCATAAAATCGATTTTGGTGCAACAATGCAGTATATGGTTTTCCATCCAGGTAACAAGGTACCTTTATCTGATTCTTCTTTATCTGTTAACATAAAAATACCGGAACAATATGCACTTGAGTCTGCCTTTTACATGAGTGATTTTATAAAAGTAACATCCAATATTGAAATTTTACTGGGTTTAAGGTTTTCTAATTATCTGAGTCTTGGTCCCGAAGATATTTTCATTTATGATAACGGTTTACCAAAAGGTGAAACAACCATCATTGATACCCTACACTTTAAAAAAAACCAGGTAATAAAACCCTATTCGAATATCGAACCCCGTTTAACTATTACATATAACCTTTCTGATAATCATACTTTAAAGCTTACGTTCAACAGGACAACTCAGTATATAAACAGAATTTCACAAAATTTTATTGCCTTGCCTTATGATATGTATAAACCTTGTAATAGATATATTAAACCTATACTTTGTAACCAAGTTGCTTTTGGATATTTTTCGTCTATACTAGATAGTAAATTTGATTTATCAACCGAAATCTACTACAAGAGAATATATAACATTATCGAAGTTAAACCCGGAAGTGATATTTCCTTGAACAGAACCTTGGATGCCGAATTGCTTCAAGGAACAGGAAAAGCTTATGGTATAGAAACCATGCTAAATAAAACAAGCAAAAAGCTATCTGGGTCAATAAGTTACACGTATTCCAGGAGTTTAAAAAAAATAGAAAGTGAATTCAAACAAGAAACAATAAACTTCGGAAAATATTACCCTGCTTATTACGATATTCCGCATCAATTTAAAGTGACAGTTCAATACAAATCAAATAATAAATGGTCTTTTCATGCCAATTTTATATACCTGACTGGCCGCCCGGTAAGTTTTCCCGATGGACAATATGTTTATGCAGAAACACTAATTCCATACTATTCAGGAATAAACCATCACCGGCTTCCTGATTACCATAGGTTAAATATAGGGATAACGAGGTACAGTGTCAGTAAACCCGGAAGAAAATGGAGGGGGTATTGGAACTTTTCGATATATAATGTTTATGCTCGAAAAAATGCCTATTCAATTTACATAAGAAGAAAACCCATGAGCAGGGATACAGAAGCAGTAAGGTTTTCAATTATTGCCACTATAGTTCCTTCACTCTCATACAATTTTGAATTTTAAAATTTGCAAAAATGAAACTTAAGAATTTTTATTTTTTATTGTTGATTATTACTACTATATGTTGTGAAGATGTAATAAAGCTTGACTTACCTCATAACAACCCCAGAATTATTGTCGATGCTTTACTGACAAATGAATATGATTCAAGTTATGTGCGGCTAAGTCATACACAAAAGTATTCTTACAAATACGAACAAGATACACAAGCATTTGTAACGGGTGCAGTTGTGATAATTCATGAAAATACCGGTATTTCCGATACGCTTTCTGAAGTGTCAAAAGGAACCTATAAAGGCCATCCCGATATTCTTACCGGAAAAATCGGAAATTCCTATTG
>CAZWGG010000880.1:0-210 GCA_964633305.1 uncultured Bacteroidales bacterium | reverse complement strand
TACATACTTCAGAAGGTAAACATTATATTTCTAATATGGAAACCATGCTAGAGGTAGCTAAAATAGATTCAATATATTTTGAAAGAGATTTTTATGACAAAAGTGAAGATAACCCTAGTTATTATAGGTTTAGAGTATATATAAACTGGAAAGACCCGGAAAATGAAAGAAATAATTATTTACGGAAATTTTCATATTTCTGGTCAAATA
>CAZWGG010000879.1:0-2339 GCA_964633305.1 uncultured Bacteroidales bacterium | reverse complement strand
AATTGGATTATATGGCACGTGATATACATCACGCTGGACTCTCTCTAGGCTTAGATATAAATAGAATTATTAGTAAACTAGAAGTCGTAACGATAACACCAGAGAATGCAACTAATCCTGAATTAAAATGTAGAGCTGAAAATACTCCAACAAAACGGTATTATGATATAGGAATTTCACTTAGCGGACTTGGATCATATGAACAAATGATTATTGCACGTGTTATTTTATATGACAGACTTTATTATCATCATAAGGTTAGAAGTGCTGAAGCAATGGTTCGACAATTAATTATGCTTTCTGAAGAAGAACGTAAGAAAGAATTTGAAATAGTGGAATTACTATTTGAAGTCCCTGATGACACTATGATAGGGATTTTAGGCGGAAAATTAGTTGTACAAGGTTTTGAATGTAATAGCGCACGGTGCTCTGCACTTGCATATGCTATTCAAAATCGTCAAATCTATTATAGGGCTTTTGCATTTGCACCACGTTTTCTTTCGGGATTATCCAATTTACCTAGTAAAGAACGTAGTAATGCGAAAGCATTAATATGGCAACCAGTATTATCAGATGTATCAACAATAAAAGGATGTTTTTCATTATCAAAAGAGATATTTGAAATTGCTCAAAAATTGAAGGAAAATGTATCAGATTTAAAAATAGAAGACGAATTGTATCCTGAACATATAATAGTTGACTATCCCGTCAATCGTGTTGTAGTAAGTGGTAGTAATATTTTAACAAGGACAGAAAATGGACATATTGGTACTCCGAATCTTTTTTTTGATCCTGTACGTTGGTCACAAGCTTACGAACAACAAAAACAATGTGGTTTTGTATTTACTCCACGTAAATTTGTAAATTTAATTGCTATCGCCGCTCGAATTGTTTTTTATAATAAATATAATATAGTAATAGATATTTCTGCTGAGAGAGCCTCAAAAACCGTTAATATATTACGTAATGAATGGTTTATTGAAGCAGTTAAATTCGGAATATGTTCAAGTGACTGTGCTGATGCCTATTGTAGTGATTCTACGAGGCTTGTTCATATGTATAAATGTGATATTTTAAAAATATTACCTACCGAATGGATTGAATTTGATCCTAATTTAGCACAGAAAATCGAAAAAAAATTCAGGGAGGTACTCCCCTCAGGATTAGCTCCAAATATGCATAAAATACTTTTAGAAACCTTTGGTCATTTAGTTTCTTTTATTGATACTATGGTAAAAGGAGGAAATCTTGTTAATAAAAGAACTTTAGATGAAAAAGAAGAATTTCAACCACTTGTAAGAGATCATTTACGTGCACGAGGTGCAGAAGTAAGCGAGGGGGAAGAACTCGGTGGTGGAAAAACGGATTTAATCATTTCTAAAAAATTAGTTATAGAAAATAAAGTTTTGCATGAAGTTTGTGATCCATTTTCATACGGAGAGAAATTTTCTTGGCAAGCTAGGCGTTATGCGATAGCACTATGTAATAAAATAGCGATTGTTGTACTTGCATATAGGCCAAAAAATGAAAAATCAATTTTTAACATGGTTAATTGTTTCAAATTATATAGAATCTGTAATGGAAATAATGAATTTATTGAATTACGATTTATTATACCATGGGGTCATAGCGTACCTTCACATGCAAAAAAGAGTTAAAATAAGTTTCAACATAAAAAATCATTTAGTTTCATAGAAAGCTTTTCAATATTAGTCAATTCGCATTCCCATATTATTAAAATATCCCATCCTGCCTTCCTTAGCTCTTTAATATTATTTTTATCTCTTTGCATATTTCGTTTTAATTTGGGAATCCAATATTTTTTATTGGATTTAGGCATATGTCCATCTTTGCATTTTTTGTGTTGATGCCAGAAACAACCATGTACAAAAATTATTTTATGTTGGTTAGAAAATACAAGATCAGGTTTACCTGGCAGATCTTTTCTATGAAGACGATAGCGGTAACCCATATTAAAGACTATGCGCCGAACAATCATTTCTGGAATCATATCTTTACTACGAATATGACTCATTATTTTACTACGGCTTTCTGTCGTTATTTTATCCGTATAAGTATTCACTCCTTTCCAAGAGCTTTAAGAATAGCATTTCTATATACATTTTCTTCAGGAAGTGTCACGTTATTAAATGCTTCTTGTACCTTATATACCGTCGTTGAGTGTGAGTATACTTCTTTTAAAGGAATTACTTTCCCATCAATATGTTTATCTGTATAAGAATGATTGTAAATTAAAAAAGAAATAGATGCAGGTTGAAGTGCGTATTTAATAAGTTCTTGTTGCCCACCAAGCCGATTTGCAATATGTTCATATACTG
>CAZWGG010000878.1:0-2341 GCA_964633305.1 uncultured Bacteroidales bacterium | reverse complement strand
TTACTAAATTCATTAAAATCAGAATCAGCATACTCAACATTCAACATTTGCCATATTTCACTCCAGCCAGGAAATCCTCCAACATTTCTATCGTCGATAAAAACCTCGGCATCTATCTTGCGACTAGTCGTTTTGGAATCAAATTCTTCTTCAGGATAGCTTTTATTTACAGCATAAAACTCTATTCCCCCTTTTCGGCAAAATTCAACTGCTTCATCAAGTTCTTTGCCATGCCTGAAAGTCCATAGAATAAGCTGGTGTCCTTGCTTTTGCAATTGTTTTAAAGTTTCAAAAGCAAATAGTCTTTCTTCCCCTATTTGTGGATATTTGTGTTCTACAATTGTACCATCAAAGTCAACAGCAATCTTCATATATAAATTTATTTTTTCAAATTTAATACAATATTTTTTATAACTTTAATTTAAAATAGGTAATCATGGATTCAATAAGAAAAGCTTTTCCTTCATTTCTTACATGTTTGGTAGTTATTGCCGGATGCATATCTGTAACTTATTCATTGCGAGGCCGTATTAGTTATGCTGGTTATTTTATTATTGCTGCGGCTTTGCTTGATTTTTCCGATGGCTTTTTTGCCCGTATATTGAATGCTGTTTCGGCATTTGGCAAACAACTAGATTCTCTTGCCGATGTTGTTAGTTTTGGGGTAGCCCCCTCAATGATAATATACCGGCTTATATACCGTTCGCTTGTGAAGCTTGAGCCAACATCACAATTTGATATTACTGCTCCGGGGTTTACCTATTATGTTTTACTTCATATCTCATTCCTGCTAGCTGTTTTTGCAGCTATAAGGCTGGCTAAATTCAACATTGATGACAAACAGAAAAAAAGTTTCATAGGCTTGCCGGTTCCTGCAAGCGCCTTATTTATTTCTTCCATTGCCATAGTATCGGAAGATTATCTGAATTTGCCTTTGCAGCAATTAACCTATAATATTTGGTTTTTAATCGGAGTAGTTTTCCTTTTATCCATACTCATGGTTTCGGCTATTCCTATGTTTTCGTTTAAGTTCGAATCGTACAGACTGAAAAATAATATAATACGGTATGTATTTATAATTGTATCGGCCGTACTTTTACTTATATTCAAGTTGCCGGCAATTGCTTTACTCGTTATTCTTTATATTGTTATATCAATACTATCTAATTTAATTATACGTAAAAGTAGTTAATTGGGATATATTACTCATTTTGGTTTTAATACAATATTGGCTTACTATTTTTTAAGACAGGCTATAACTTGGTTATAGTTAATTCCATTCATTTATTTTTTCAAGAGCAATTGGTACTTGTCCATAAAAATCTAAGTGTTGGTTTTATAGCAGTTAGCAGATAAGGTGCGTGCAGCCCTTAAAAAGGGAGTTATGCTCTAGCGCAGGGACTTGTTGAGGGCGCAAATATAACGCAGTATTTGGCGTTTTCTTGCAAAGACTAATTATAAATAAAAAAGGCTGCTACCAAGTAAGTAGCAACCTTTTTTTAATTTTTGACTAATGCTCAGATACGTCTATTATTCAACAATAGAAGTAAACGCTTCGTTAGTAGAATATTTTGCAAATTCAATATCTTTTTTGGCATATGCTTTCAGCTCAGCATCTTTTCCAACTGCTGTACGAAGGTTATTATAAACTCCTTCATCATTTCCGCCTCTGGCATTTGCAACAGCTTTTAAGTAGTATACCATTGCATCATCAACGTCACCAAGTTGGTTAAGGGTAGAAATGGCTTTAGCATTGTCGCCGTTAAGCAGTTGAGCAAGAGCAGCATCAAATGAAGGTGTATTACCAAAGTAATTTACAGCTGCGCTATAATCACCCTGTTTGACCTTAATTATACCCAGGTTATAATTTACTTCATCACCTGCTCCCATAGCAGAGGTTAACAATTCTTCAGCTTTTGCTTCATCACCCTGTGCCAGGGCTACTGCACCCAAATTATTTTTAATGAAGTTTTCATCTTTAAGTGCTTGTGCTTCTTCAAATGCTGTTTTTGCCTGGTCATAATTACCTAATTCCATTTGCATAACACCTACATCATTTTTTGCCCTGTAGCATTGTGGAAAATTTTCAGCAGCTTTTTGGTAAACCTGAAGTTTTTCTTCTGGAGTTTTCATTAAAGAAGCTGCTTTAAGTATTTCTTCTAATTTAAGTGTATCAGGATTTGATTTAGCCAGGTCAACTAATTCTTCGTCAGACCAACCAACTACATCAACATTAAGAGTCATAACAGATCTTCGAAGTTTTGGCAATATTTTATCTTTTATTTCTTTGAATGCTTCAGAAATATTTTTTATTTCTTTTTCCCTTACTTCAGGGTCAGAG
>CAZWGG010000877.1:0-2345 GCA_964633305.1 uncultured Bacteroidales bacterium | reverse complement strand
GGAAATATATCAAAAATAGCTTGTCGTCATATTGACATAACTGAGGACCAGAAACTTATAAATGTCTTGGATAGGAGAAAAAGACTATTGTTTTTATACAAACAAGTATTTGAGGAAGGCCCATTAGGAATAGCCCTGATAAATCATAATAAAAATATAGATAAAGTAAACCCTGTCTTTTGCCGGTTACTTGGATATTCCTATAAAAAAATAACGAGCATGGGATTTCTTGATATAGTGATGAAAGAATATTATTCCTTGGTACAGGATCTTTTTAAAAGTCTCATTTCAAAAAAGAATAGAGAACTTAGTTGTGAAGTTCAACTTAAAGATATAACTGGTAAACCAATCTGGACAAACTTATCTTGTGCAGTTTTAGTGGATGAATATGACAAAATTGAGCATCTAATAGCTATTATTGAAGACATCAGGCAAAAAAAGGAGATAGAAGAAAAACTTGTTAAATCCGAAAGAAAATTCAAAACAATTTATGAAAATAGTAAAGATCCTATATTTATAACAGATGATAAAGGAAACCTGTTGGATGTTAATAAAACGGTATGTAAAAAATGGAAAAGCACAAAAAAAAACCTATTAACTAAAAATATAAATGATATTTTTAATCCAAGAAGAAATGTTTCAATAAAGAAAATAATCAAACATATTAATAAAAAAGAAGGGTATATTTCCGAAACTTCATATTATAATTCCAACGAGGATAAGACATATTATTTTGAATTGAACAGTACAGGAATCCAATACAATGGAGGAGAGTCAATTTTGCATATTTCCAGGGATATTACAAATAGAGTTGATTTTCAAAAGCATATCCTTAGAACTATAATGGAAACAGAGGAGAAAGAAAGAAAACGATTTTCCAGGGATTTACATGATGGACTCGGCCCTGTCCTTACTGTCATTAAATTTTATTTAAATTCTTTACAAATAATAAAAACCGAACCAGAGAAGCAAGAAGCATTAACAAAAGCAATAGATACTATTGATCTTGCTATTTCAGGCATAAAGGAAATAGCTGCTAACTTAAGCCCAAATTTGTTGCGAGATTTTGGATTGGTGAAGGGATTAACTTATTTTCTAAATAATCTAAAGGCCGTACACAATATTGATTTTAAAATAGAATCAAACCTAGAAGAAAGATTAGATGAAAACATTGAATTGAATTTATTCCGGGTACTGGCAGAACTATTAAATAATACCATGAAACACGCTAAAGCAAAAAGTGTTTGTATTGGAATTAACCTTCATAAAAAAAATTTAAGTTGTTTGTATTCTGATGATGGAAGTGGTTTTGATTTTAAAAGAAAGCTAAAATCTGGTATGGGTATTCAAAATATACTAACGAGAATAAATTCGATAAATGGAGATATTGAAATTAAAAGTAAGAATAAACAAGGCATGAGCGTAGTTATCAGGCTAAAAATTAGTTAGGTGTTACAATAAATTTGTTCTTTTTTATTAAATTTAAGAAAGTACCTTTTTTCAAATGAACAAAAAAATAAAAATTGCTATTGTTGATGATCATCAATTATTTAGGGAGGGATTAAAATTCATACTGTCTCAATTTGATGATTTTGAAGTAATATATGAGGTCAGTAATGGGAAAGAGTTTCTTGATATTCTTCAGCATAATAATAAACCCGATATAGTTCTAATGGATATAGCCATGCCTGTATTGGACGGTATAGCAACAACAAAGAAAGCAATGGATAAATACCCGGATTTAAAAATTATAGCTCTTACTATGTTTGGTGAAGAAAATTATTATTACAAAATGGTTGAAGCGGGGGTAAAAGGCTTTTTATTAAAAGAAACAGGAAGCACTGAATTAACCGATGCAATAAAAGAAATATATGAAGGAGGGAATTTCTTTTCTGATAAACTATTAAGAAAAATACTGGTAACAATTGGTACTTATAATTATGTTGAAACACCCAAGGGAAAAGTAATTAAACTTTCAAAAAGGGAGATAGAAGTTTTAAAAAAGATATGCAATGGAATGTCTAATTCTGAAATTGCTGATAACCTTAACATAAGCCGGCGAACTGTAGAAGGGCACAGGGCTAACCTACTTAAAAGAACAGGAGCAAAAAATACAGCCAACCTAATTATGTTTGCAATCAAATATAAACTTATAGAAGTATAATGTTTTCAGCAGAATCGGATACAGAAATAAAAAAAGAATTTATATCAAAAGGAATCTTTGCATATATTGTAAAAGATTCAGATTCTTTAGATTTGCTGATCTTGTCAATTAGAAATTGTTTGTGATCTTCTGGCCCGGAATAATTATTGTCTCATACTCCTCATGAATACATATTTAAAAA
>CAZWGG010000876.1:0-2348 GCA_964633305.1 uncultured Bacteroidales bacterium | reverse complement strand
TTTCAAGGCAAGAATAACGCAGTATTTGGCGTTTTCTTGCAAAGACTAATTAATATTGGTTACCTACCTTCGCTGTAGCTTCAAAGGTTGAGAGTCATAGGCTACGAAGCCGGTAAAGGTTTTACCGTGCTTCTCCTTTGTAGTAATTACGTAGAAGGAGCTTGGCCAAAGTTTCGCAACGGAAAGGACGAGGGCACAAGCGGCTTCACAGTCAGGGCGTTGTTTTATTTTTGCAAACTAAAATGAAAGCGGTATATAAATAATTGATGATAAAGTAAAACGTTAACAGGAAAGTTACAAAAGTACATAGCAAAATATTATTTTTATGGCTAAATTTATTTTCTATGCTTACCTATGAAAGCTTCAATAATAACTATTGGCAATGAGATACTTATAGGACAAATACTAGATTCAAATTCAGCATTTATTGCCAATGAATTAAATAAAATAGGAATATTTGTATATCGGATATTATCAATTCCTGACGAAAATGAACAAATTATAACTACAATAGATGAAATCATTAAAATATCCGATTTAATTATAATAACGGGAGGGCTTGGACCCACAAATGATGATATCACAAAATTTTCCCTGGCTAAATATTTTAACACAAAGTTGGTTTTGAATAACCAGGCTCTTAAATCTGTAAAAAGCTTTTTAAAAAAAAGAAATGTAACCATTAATCAACGTAATATCAAACAAGCAGAACTGCCTGAGAAGTGTAAACTTTTACCAAATAGATTTGGGACTGCCTATGGTATGTGGTTTGAAAAAGATAGCACGATTGTTATTTCTCTTCCCGGCGTACCCATTGAGATGAAAAATATGATGTTGCATTATGTGATTCCGGATTTAAAAGCAAGATATAAATTGCCTGAAATTATACACCGAACGATCCTTACTACTGGAATTCCAGAATCGGTTATGGCCGATAAAATTGCAAATTGGGAAACCAATCTTCCCCATACTTTTAAATTGGCTTATCTTCCTTCACCTGGAATCCTCAGATTACGTCTTACTGCCTCCAATGATGAAAAAAACTTACTTGAAAAAGAACTTTATATACAAATTAAAAAGCTAGAAAAAATAATTGCTGATAACATTTTTGGTTTTGATACAGATACATTACAAGAAATAGTGGGCAAATTGCTTATGAAGAACCTTGAAACGGTTTCTATTGCTGAGAGTTGCACGGGGGGTAAAATTTCAAGTTTGATTGCTTCTATTCCAGGTTCATCAAAATACTTTATTGGAGGAATAATCGCATATTCAAACTTTATTAAACAACAAATGCTTCATATTGACGAATCAGTGATAAAAAAGAACGGGGCTGTTAGTAAGCCTGTTGTTGTGCATATGGCTGAATCGATCCGAATGTTGTATAAAACCGATTATTCTGTTGCTACTTCAGGGATTGCCGGGCCTGGAGGAGGATCTACAAGTAAACCCGTTGGAACAACATGGATTGCTGTTGCATCAAAGGAAAAGACCGTGGCCCAAAAATTTCAATTTGGGGATCAACGTGAATATAATATTAATAAAGCAGCAATAGCTGCATTAAATATGCTTCGATTGTTTATATTGAAAAAAATTTAATCCACCTTTGAATGCTTCAGTAGCCAGCGTGCTGACTGCGACTTTGCAAAGCTTTGTTCGATGGATATCTGTGCTGGAAAAAAGAAGGCTTTAAGATTCAATATAAAATATTTCTAAGGTGTTTATTCATTTTCATACCTGTTGTTTTTTAAATTGTTAATAATATTTCCATTGCAAATGAACCATCTTGTTCTCTTTCTAATTTAAACCAGTTACTATGATTTTCATTTATTACTTCAACCTTTGAAACAGGCAGCGAAGAATTCCGTATCCAAAAACCTGTCCAAAGAAGCAGATACTTGTCCTTTCTGACTCGTACCATAAAATAATATAAAAACATACAAAAAATAGTTAAAAATATATTTGAATAATTAAATAAAATTACCGTATTTTGCATCTCCTTTTTGGAAAACGAGTAATTAAAAGAAGAAAAATGTCAAGAGTTTGTCAAATAACAGGAAAAAAAGTGATGGTTGGGAATAATGTTTCTCATTCTAAAAAGAGAACCAGAAGAATATTTCAGCCCAACTTGTTTGATAAGAAATTTTACCTAGCTGAAGAAGATCGTTGGATAAGATTAAAGGTTTCTGCGAAAGGTATTCGCATAATCAACAAATTGGGACTTGAAAGAGCATTAAAGGAAGCTAGAAGTAAAGGATATATTCAATAATAGCTTATTAAATTTATATTATGGCTAAAAAGGGAAATAGAATACAAGTGATTTTAGAATGTACTGAACATAAGAATAG
>CAZWGG010000875.1:0-2354 GCA_964633305.1 uncultured Bacteroidales bacterium | reverse complement strand
ATGCAGCAAGGGTGGTTAACGTGGAAGCTATAATCGGCACAGCTATCTCACCCACAGCCTGTTTTGCTGCTTCCCAGGGCTTATATCCATTATCGACAAAACGGTATATGTTTTCCACAACAACTATTGCATTATCAACCAGCATACCCAATGCCAGAATAAGTGAAAAGAGCACCATCATGTTGATCCTGAAATCAATTATTCCAATTACAATAAATGACAGGAAAAGTGATAAAGGAATAGCTATACCAACAAACATGGCATTACGTGACCCCAAAAAGTAGTAGAGAACCAGTACCACAAGAATTATAGCCATAATTAGACTATTCTCGAGATTGTTAAGCTGATCTTTTACCATTTCAGACTGATCATTGGTAATTGAAATTCTTAAATCTTCCGGAATTAGCCTGTCTTTTTTGGCTTCATCTAGTACTTTAAATATCTTATCCGTAGCAGATAAAAGGTTTTCACCTCCTTTTTTTACAACCTGTACCGAAACAACAGATTGTCTGTCGAGCCTGGCATAGCTACTTGGTTCAGCAAAACCGTATACCACATCAGCCACATCCCTGAGGTAGATAGTTTTATCCCCTTCTTTTTTTACAATAATTTCTTCAAGTTCTTTAGGGTCTTCTATTTCACCTACAACCCTTAATCCCCTTCTTATTCCTTGTAGGAGAATTTCACCCCCGGACACAGTCAGGTTTTCATGTGCAATAGCCATTGAGATGTCGTAAAAAGTAAGGTTCAATGCTTCCATCTTCATGAGATCTACATTGACTTTTACTTCTCTTTCATTTATTCCTTCAATGAGCACTTTTGAAACTTCCGATATTTCCTCTAATTCATCCTGCAGATTCTCGGCATATTTTTTCAGTTCTTCAACGCTGTACTCGCCTGATAAATTGATATTAATAATTGGGAATTCTGAAAAATCAATGTCAAAAACGATGGGGCCAATTACATCATCTCCTGTAGGCAGGTCGCTTTTTGCCCTGTCGACCCTGTCTTTTACTCGTTGTAAGGCATCTTCCAAATCTACATCGGTATTAAATTCGGCAAAGATCATCGATACATCTTGCGCAGAAATAGACGTTAGCTCTTTTAACCCTTTTACCCCGTCAACTTCTTTCTCTATAGGGCGTGTGACAATGCTTTCGATATCTTCGGGCGAATTACCAAAATATTGGGTTTGAATCATTATCTGCGGCCATACTATCTCAGGGAACAATTCTTTTGGCAGGCTTCTATATGAATAAGCCCCAAAGCCTAATATCAGGAATATAAGTAAATAAACTGTGTTTTTGTTTTTCAAGGCCAGGGTAGTAAGCTTAAATTCCCTGATTATTTTATTATCCAAATTGTTTGTATCCATTTTTTAATTTCTTTTGAAGCTTAATTATCTATCACAGAACGTCAACATAAGTTCCTGTACTTACCAGGTTATATCCGGCAACAATAACTTTATCGGTTTGTCCCAATCCACCAGTTACCATGGTTGAACCCTCGTATGACATTCCCCGTTTCACGTATTTTTTTATAGCTACCAAGTCATTTTCTTCATTTTCAGACGCCACATAAACGTAGTCTCCTGTTATATCTCTTTTGATAATGATTGAAGGAACTACAAAAGCATCATTGGATGTAAAATCGTTAATTTTAATTGATGAAATCATATTTGGCTTGATTTTTTCGCCAGGATTATTAATGTTTAATTCGATTTGAAATGTACGACTTGTAGGGCTAATGACCTCTGAAGTACGGGAAATTCTGGCAATAAGTTTTATGCTAGGGAGGGATGAGAATGTTAATTCCACAGGTTCCCCTTCGTGTATACTTTCTATATATGTTTCGGAAACATCTGCCTTTATTGTAAGTTTTGAAAGATTGACAAATTCAATAACAGGAACCATAGGTCCGGCAAGTTCGCCCTCCTTCAGGTAAATTTTGTTTACAAGGCCATTGAATGGGGCGCTTACTTGCGACATACGTAATTGTGCTTCTAACATATTAAGCCTTGCTTCTGCCGATTCTTTTTGTGTTTTGGCCTGCAGGTATTGTATTTCAGATCCGACGCCCTGGTCCCAAAGTTTTTTTTGTCTCTTATAAGTTGTTGTTGCCAATTCTAAGCTTGCTTTAGCTTCATTAATCGAGCTTTCGGTAGCATCGGTATTAAGAGATATCAGCAATTGGCCTTTATTTACCCTCTGCCCTTCAATAACATGTATTTTAGTAATCTGTCCATTCATTTCAGGACTAATTTTAGCGTATTTATCAGCTTCAACATTTCCAAAAACAATGATATTATGTTTAAATATCTCTGGTTGCATTTTTTTTATTTCTACAGCAATCTT
>CAZWGG010000874.1:0-2357 GCA_964633305.1 uncultured Bacteroidales bacterium | reverse complement strand
ATTGTCCCTTAAAAGCTTCAGCCATATCATCCTGTTGCCCTTTTGAAAGTTTTGATTCTTTTTGTTCATCTTTTTTAATCAAGTTATCAACAATATCGGCGTCAACACGGGTAAATCTTGAGTCTTTTAATTTCTGTTCAATATGGTTTATAAAATGTGTATCGAATTGCCCGTCCATTATCAAAACATCATAACCTTTATTTTTTGCCGATTCTATAAAGCTAAATTGTTTTTCTTTATCTGTGGCATATAGATATACTAGTGTTTTATCTTTATCTGTTTGATTTTCTTTTATTACTTTTTCATATTCTTCGAATGTAAAATATTTGTTGTCGGTATTTTTTAATAGTGCAAATTTTTCAGCCTTTTCATAGAATTTTTCTTCACTAATCATTCCATATTCTATGAACAACTTTAGGTCGTCCCACTTTTTTTCAAACTGTTCCCTGTCATTTTTAAATATCTCCTGGAGTCTGTCGGCTACTTTTTTAGTTATATGACTGGAAATCTTTTTTACATTCGAGTCACTTTGTAAATAGCTCCTTGAAACATTTAAAGGAATATCAGGAGAGTCAATTACACCATGTAGCAATGTTAAAAATTCAGGAACAATGCCTTCTACCGAATCAGTAACATATACCTGATTACAATATAATTGAATTTTATTCTTTTGAATCTCAATGTTGTTTTTAATCTTTGGAAAATAAAGTATTCCGGTAAGATTAAACGGATAATCAACATTTAAGTGAATATTAAATAGGGGTTCATCTGAAATAGGGTACAAATCACGATAAAATTTCTTATAATCTTCGTCCTCAAGATCAGAAGGTTTTCTTGTCCATAACGGATTCGTATCATTAATGATTTTATCTTTGTCTAATTCCACCTCTTTTCCATCTTTCCATTCTTTTTCTTTACCAAATGCGATTGGAACAGGTAAAAATTTACAATATTTTTTAAGTAATTCTTCAATTTTGTTTTCTTCAAGAAATTCTTTTGAATCGTTGTCTATGTAAAGTATAATTTCTGTTCCTATATCTTCCCGATCGATTTCTTCAATTGAATAATCAGGTGTTCCGTCACATGTCCATTTTACAGCTTTTGTTCCATTTTGATATGATTTTGAATATATCTCAACTTTGTCAGAAACCATGAAAGATGAATAAAATCCCAAACCAAAATGTCCGATTATTGCATTTTCCTGGTTTTTATATTTTTCAAGGAATTCATTGGCACTTGAAAAAGCAATTTGGTTTATGTATTTTTCAATTTCTTCGGCTGTCATTCCCACTCCCCTGTCTGTAACACTAAGGGTTTTCATCTTTTTATCAACTTTTACTCTAACTGTTAAATCACCAAGGTCATTCTTGTATTCTCCTAAATTAGCAAGGGTTTTAAGTTTTTGCGTCGCATCAATTGCATTTGAAACTAACTCGCGAAGAAAGATTTCATGATCAGAATATAGAAATTTTTTAATAATAGGGAAGATGTTTTCTGTAGTTACACCAATTTTTCCTGTTTGCATAGTTCAAAGTTTTATTAGATTTAACATTATTAAATTAAAAAATGCCGGTCTTTTCTTCTCAAAGGTTATGCCAAGACAGGCGAACTGCCAATAAGTCATTTTTTTATTTACTTTACCCCTGAACGTGACAAATTAACTGAAAATTTGAAAAGAACAATAAATAAGGATGACAGGTACTATTTATTTCGGATATCAATATCTTTTACTTCTTTCCAATATCCGTCTTCGAACTCAAAGCCATCATAAGAAAAATCTGGTCCATAAAACTGGTATTTACCTGTTAAAGAGGGTCTTTCAGGAGATAAGTGATCATAAACAATCATTTTCTTTTTTTCGTCATATCTTAAACTCATACTTGCACGCGCCGAAAATTCAAAGATTATACGATTGTATAATGCATTTTTATAGGTAAAAATGGGCATGCCGAAAACAGGTTTGCCAGATTCGTTAAAATACAATATATCAATAATTTTTTTTGAACTAAAAAAATCATTAAAATCAAATCCAAGTAAGGTATATATGATGTCGCCTTTGTACTTGTTAACAATTATTTCATAGTAGAGTGAACCGAACCAATTATTTATATCCAAGATAAGCTTTCCCGGATTTGAGATAGAGTCTGATTTATCAGTAAGTTTATAGATAATAGGGCTATTTTTTTTTGAAGGTAAATATTGTAGAAATCCAAAATATAAATGGGTGCCATCCGAATAAGGAAGATTCCATGTATAAACACGTAGTTTATTATCAGATGAGGTTATCTTACCTATATACTTTAACGAATCAAATGGGTAATAGAAAGATTTACCTATATGAAGGGCATCTTCAAAAT
>CAZWGG010000873.1:0-2358 GCA_964633305.1 uncultured Bacteroidales bacterium | reverse complement strand
TAGATACGAAAGCAGGAGCTTTATTACCCAACTGCTTTTTGAACCATATCGGCAGCTTCCTGTAACGAGATTGCCGAATGGACCTTTAAGCCCGAATTATCAATAAGTTTTTTGGCTTCTCCCGCATTTGTCCCCTGTAACCTAACAATCACAGGGATATCAATTGTTCCAATTGAGTTATAGGCATCTACAACACCTTGCGCAACCCTGTCGCACCTTACAATACCCCCAAAAATATTTATAAGGATTGCTTTAACATTTTTGTCTTTAAGAATGATCCTAAACCCAGCTTCAACAGTCTGGGCATTGGCAGTTCCTCCAACATCGAGAAAATTGGCCGGATCGCCTCCCGAAAGCTTTATTATATCCATTGTAGCCATTGCTAAGCCGGCCCCATTTACCATACAACCCACGTTACCATCAAGTTTTACAAAATTAAGGTTATGTTTTGATGCTTCCAATTCTGAAGGGGCTTCCTCGGTAACATCTCTCATCTCTTCATATTCGGGGTGGCGAAATAATGCATTATCATCAAGGTTTACTTTAGCATCAGCGGCCATGATCAAATCATCTGATGTTTTAATAACAGGGTTTATCTCAAATAAGGAAGCATCGGAAGATTCATACGCGTAATACAATACCATAATAAACTTTACCATTTCCTTAAAGGCCTTACCTGTTAACCCCAAATTAAAAGCAACCTTTCTTGCCTGAAAAGGCTGTATGCCAACTTTCGGATCAATTTCTTCCCTATAAATTAGTTGTGGTGTTTTTTCCGCGACAGTTTCTATATCCATTCCCCCTTCGGTAGAATACATAACTATGTTTCTTCCTGTTTCCCGGTTTAACAAAACACTTATATAAAACTCTTTTATGGGTTGTTCTCCTTTATAATAAATACCTTGTTCAATAAGTACTTTATTTACTTTTTTGCCTGCCGGGCCTGTTTGGTGTGTAACCAATTGCATTCCGATAATATCATTAGCATACTTTTTAACCTCTTCCAAACTATTTGCAATTTTAACCCCTCCACCTTTACCTCTTCCCCCTGCATGGATTTGTGCTTTAATTGCCCATGTTCCGGTCCCGGTTTTTGCTTTTATTTCATTTGCTGCTTCGACTGCTTTTTCGGGGGTATCAATAACAATGCCCAGCGGAACTGCAACTTTAAACATTTTTAGGATTGACTTACCCTGGTATTCATGAATATTCATAATAACTTAATTATTTTAACATATTTCATTGAAAGTACGAAAATATCTATTTTTTTTGAAATTTGTTTAATCCAAAAAACGTATACTTGTCTCGCTGAAACAGAAATATAAAATATACGCCTGGGTATGATGCGAAAATTAAAAAATGAGGAACTAAACAGGTTATCTGTTGATCAATTTAAAAACACGAGGAAAAATCCTGTGTATATTATTCTTGATAACGTTAGGAGCCTGAATAATATCGGATCGGTATTTCGCACTGCCGATGCTTTTCTTATCGATGGGATTTGCCTGTGCGGCATAACGGCCCAACCCCCTCATAAAGAAATACACAAAACTGCCTTAGGAGCTACTGATTCGGTGTATTGGAAATATTACCCAAGTACGTTGGATGCCGTACAAGAACTTAAAAACGAAAAATATACTATTCTTGCATTGGAACAAACGGATAAAAGTACTCCATTAAATACGTTTTTACCTGGTACAGATAAGAAATACGCATTGGTGTTTGGAAATGAAATAAAGGGTGTAGAACAAAAGGTAATTGACTCGTGCGATGCAAGTATTGATATCCCTCAATATGGTACAAAACACTCATTTAACATTTCTGTTAGTGTTGGAATTGTATTATGGGACTTCTTCACAAAACTCGATTACTTGTAAATGGGCTCTATCGATAGGAACTGTATTATTAGTAATAAACCTTTTTACCTTAATCCTGTTGATTATTCATGCTGACATACTTTCTAGGACATTCGGTTTTTTTCATACCAATAAGCCATATTATTCTCAGGAAACTCAAATTTAAAATCATTCTAGTAATATCAAGAGATTCAAAGGACATTCTGCAAGGTGTGAAAAACAAGGAAAGTATTCATTTTACTAATTACCTGCTATAGTAAAGAAGAGAACACTCTGACCAAATTTTCAAAATAGCATCTAAAGGAAAATTAAGTCATTTATCTGTTATATTTCTTCCAACTTATAAATCTGTTTTCAATTTATACAACTCATTTTTTATAATCTTTTCGAGATCATTAACGGTTATATTCTTATCCAATATTGTTTTATTAATAATAAATGTTGGGATATGATGAATACTGGAGCTTATCATTTCTTTAACATGACGTTCTATTTTTATATG
>CAZWGG010000872.1:0-2364 GCA_964633305.1 uncultured Bacteroidales bacterium | reverse complement strand
TAAATGTTCTGGATTTTTTAGCTTTACACAAAGGAACTAACTATATTACAAACAACAAAATTATCAGGAAATGAAAAACAAACTATTCTTTATTCTTATCTTCTCCTTGATTTCCGTCCAAACTTTTTCGCAAATAAAATTTGGTATTAGGGGAGGTATAAATTCATATCGAGTAAAATTTGTTGAATTTGAGAATAGTGATTATCGTATCACTGTTCCTAAGGATGCCACCATGGGGCTTCATTTCGGGTTCATTTCACAGATTGAGTTATTTAATTTGTTTATACAACCAGAATTACTATTTACTTCAAATAAAAATGATATTATTATTGAAGATTTAATCAGCAACGATGAACAATTAACCCAACATAAATTTAATAAACTTGATATACCTGTTTTAGTCGGAGCAAAGTTAGGAGCATTAAAAATAGGAGTAGGACCCGTTGGCAGTATTTTGTTAAGAAGTAAATCCGAACTTTTTAAAATAACCGAATATGAACAAAAATTTAATAACATGACCTTTGGATTTCAGGCTGGTGTTGGATTAGACATTGGGAAATTGACCGTTGATCTAAAATATGAAGGAAACTTAAGCAAGTTTGGAAATGGCTTGACCTTCCAAGACCACACGTTTGATTTTGACCAACGGCCAAAGCAGATCATATTTAGCATAGGATTATTTCTTTAATCTTTTTATTTCATAAACCGATTAAAATAGTTTTAACTGCTGATTATTTTGTTTTCCGGCATTTTTCCTTGGTTTATCGAATGCAGTTTTGCCCCCGAAATATTGTGACTCTTTTATTTCTTTTTTTATATATTTTTTAAAGTGATTTTGATTTGGGATAAAATCTTTTTCAAGTTTAACCAAAAGAGATGTAAGTTTTTTTATTGCCCGCTGCTTATCATAATAAGCAATTTTTGCACTGTGTAGTGCATTTTTCAGAAAAACCAATGTTTCATCATATACTTTAGTCTGAACAGGAAAGGGTTTGCCGTCTTTTCCTCCATGAGCAAATGAAAATCTGGCAGGATCTTTAAATCTTGAAGGTGTACCATGTATAATTTCACTAACCAGCGTTAATGAACGCAATGTTTTAGGTCCAAGTCCCTCTAATAATAACAGGTTTTCAAAATTATCAAACTTTCGATCATAAGCAATAGCTAATATTGTTCCCAATCGTTTAAGATCAACATCTTCTAATTTTACATCGTGGTGACTGGGCATGAATAATTTACGAATCTCAGAATGTATTTTTTCAGGGTGCTCATTTGCTATGTTAAGTATGCCCGAACGGGTAGGAGAGGCATTTTTATCGGTAAGGTTAAGAATGAACCCTTGATTAATACCACAAATCGATGTGTGAGGTTCTTCTACAAATGATTGAATTTGTGCAGAATGCCAATGATATCGACGTGCCGAGTTGTTTTTGTCGTTCATCCCTTGCTGTATTACGGCCCATTCTCCATTATCGGTAAGCACAAAAGAGTGAAGATAAAGTTGGAATCCATCCTGAACTGCACTATTATCGATTTTAGCAATAAGTTTACTACATTTAACTAATTGTGTTCCATTAAGTCCTGTTTTATCTGAGATTGCATATAGTTCCTCAGGAGTATTCCTGGAATATTTTCCCCGACCACCGCAAATAAATATTCCCAGTTCCTTTGAAACCGGATTTAAACCTTGTTTTAAAGCCCCCATTACTGAAGTAGTGATTCCCGAAGAATGCCAGTCCATTCCAAGCACGGCACCGAAAGATTGGAACCAGAAAGGATCACTGATCCTTCTTAAAAATTCATTTTTGCTATAATTGGCAATTATCGATTCAACAATTGCACGTCCCATTTGGGACATTCGTTCATATAACCATGAAGGGACCCGCCCATAATGCAAAGGAAGGTCCGCTTGACCAGAGCGTTTCACTTTTCAATTTATTAATAATAATCTTTCACATACAACAAGCACATGAGTCTTTTCCGCAGGGAAGTGTTTCTTTATTTGTACTGGAAACTTTAGGTTTTGGTTTATAATATTCTGATACTTCGTTACTGCATTTAGGACAATCGGAAATTAATGTTGTACATGGACCATATACAGGATTTATAAATTCTTTACTCCTAGGAATTCCCTCAAAAATCAATTTACACTTCTCACAATAAAATTTCTTTAAAACAGCTTTCATATCTTACACATTTTTTTACCCAAAATGAAACAAACAATTCTATTATCTATTTTTTCAATAAAAGTAGACTAAATTCTTTTTTCTACAAATAGATATGGCTATTTTATAACCATATTATCTGATTACTAAGTAGTGCCTGCCAGAAAACTCCTATTTTTTAAAGTCTTTGATAAGAAAA
>CAZWGG010000871.1:0-2369 GCA_964633305.1 uncultured Bacteroidales bacterium | reverse complement strand
TCCTGTAATTCTTCAAATCTTTTCAGTTTTTCAGACCCCTCAAGTCTTAGATAACTTTGATAGTTTTTGGAAGACTTAAACTTAGAATTATTTCTAAACCACTTAGATTTTTTCAAATTCAAATATTCCTGCTCTTTCCTGTATTCTTCTGTATCTTTAAATTTGCTGGTTTTAATTTTTTTCTCTTCCTGTTTGAATTCTTCTGATAAAATGTATTTTTTCAATTCTTCAAAGGCCTCAATTTCATCTGATTGATGAAGTTTTTTGTAATCATTATAATATGGGAGATTTCTTATTTTAAAGTAATTTACTATCTCTTTTGTTTTTTTTAATTGATTATAAGTGGTATATTTTTTGAATTCATCAGAGTTTTTAAACTCATCTTTACTCATGCTCTGCCGGGCTTGTTCGATTTTACCTGATGAAATAAAAGCTTCAAGTTTTTCAAATTCTTTTAATCTATCGGTACCTGCCAAATTTTTAAAATCAGGATAAGCTTTGGATGTTGTGATTTTATGGTAGTTTTTTATCCAGGTTGAATTTTTTTGTTGAAGATACTCTTGTAATTTTTCATTTACATCAGATTGGTCAAATTTCTTTTTTGGTGACAGGGCCATATATTTTTTAACAGATTTATATTCATCTGTTTCCAGGTACTTTTCAAGTTTTTGATATTTTTTTAAATCATCTGATTTTTCAAATTCTATAAGATTTTTTAGTTCTTCAGATGATTTAATCTTAAGATAATTTTTAATTTCCGTGTCTTTTCTCAAATTAAGGTATTCTTGTTCGTTTCTGTATTCTTTGGTATCGCTGTATTTTTGTGATTTAATTTGATCTTTGCGGTGTTCGAATTCTTTTGAATTAACAATATCTTGTAATTTAAGATATTCCTGTAGCTCTTTTGATTTTGAATATTCATTAAATTCATTATATTCCCTTTCCAAAGCTGATCTTTTTTCTTCAATATCAGCAGTTTTTGGGAATAGCCCGAATAAAACTTTTAAACTTATCATTTTTACTTAGTAGTTTATTATATAACTAAAACTTTGTGGTAAAATTGTTTCTGTTAAAAATTATTCTAAAGATATAAAAAAGCTTGATAATTCCCTTAATATGGTAATACGATAAATAAAATTATTAGTTACTATATTTCATTATTTGGATATAAGTCAACCCTTACTAATTATTGTACTGCTCCATCATTTTTATTCGACAAGATGATATAGCTGTTAACAGACAAGCAAAATTAATATTCTTGTTTTTCAATTAACGAATATGTAAAAAATAAAACAAATTTATTTTGTTTGCAACCTGGTATCGAAGGGAAAACCTATCGTAATAATATGACCTATCTTACAAGCATGCTGGCATTTTGAATAACGGCTATTCTTCCTTTATTTAATTTAACTAGTTGTTCAATCTGCGAGATTTCAATTTTTTCGGTTCCCATAAGTTTGCATGTTTCTTTATCGAGTTTTGTTACTATATATATTTTTATGCGATTGGTTTTTGCTTTCATGGCAAGTGCAGTTCCTCCGTTACCCTCATATTTTTCTGCAAGTTTGTCAAACATTTTGTTCCAAGGGCCTTTTTTAAAGAGAGGCAGAAAAGTATTTGTGCCTATTCCATCACGACATTCTGACAAAATAACCAGGACACCGCCATCTTTAACAAAAGCAGCTGCATTATGAACAGATTTATGGGCCTGAATAAAGTTGATATCTCGTGGAGAACCTCCGCTGGAAGCTACCACCAAATCATATGTTCTATCGTGCCCGGTTTTGTAATACCTATTATATTGCTGGCAGGCAGCTAAAAAATCTTCATAGCTTTTACCAAATAAGAGCTGACAAACTTTTCCCTCAGCATTTAAAATTCCATGGATGGATATTTTTTCAGGCAACAATGCATCAATTTCTTTTAAATCTTCAGAAACAGGATTTCCTTCAAGATTACCAGGTTGACAGCCCTCTTCAAGTTTCTTTTCTTTGAAATTTAAAAAAAGACTATGATTATGATAAATTGCATTTTTCTCTGCCAAACCAGGGAACAGTAATTTTCGCCCTCCTCCAAATCCGGCAAAATAATGATGCGAGATAGCCCCAAAAGTGATAATCAAAGTAGATTTAAGTATATCTTTTCTGATTACTATTTCTGTTCCACATTTTGTCGTACCAAGTTTAGTGAAAATTGACTGTTCATTGCAATTGTGATGAATGAACTTATATTTTTTATATGTTTCGCCATAACTTTTTAAACTTTCTTCATCCGATTGTTTTGGGTGAGTACCATAAGCTATATAAAATGTTATGTTTTCAGGCTTTGCTCCTTTTCCCCCCAAAGTCTTAAGTAACCAAGGTAAATAC
>CAZWGG010000870.1:0-2369 GCA_964633305.1 uncultured Bacteroidales bacterium | reverse complement strand
ACAACCCTAATCATACGAGGTTGCACTATGTACTCTGAAACATCTTGCAATATAATTTTCATTCTTCTGTCCTCACACAATACAGCAAATCTTGCGGTGGTGCTATTCTTCGTGCAGTAAAGTATGCAAAACTTATGCCATCCCGACGGCAGCATCTAATCTTTTGCTCTGCTGCTCTTGCTGTTTCGTATGTGTAGATGGTCATTTTATCTCAACCTCTTCAGGAATTCCTCTCAAAACCCACCGATAGTAAGGTTTTTTTGTTTTGGGATTTATTTTGTCCTCTCGTGCAGATATCTTCATTATTTTGCCTACCCATTTGCTATCTTCTTCACCATAACAACTTATTAAATCGTTAAGGTCTTGTTCAAAAAGATACCTGATGACAAAATCGTCGCCATGTGCCATTACTTCAATGGATGTTTGTTTAAAAGAAACATCCCCATTTTTGTTCGTCTTTTCCTCGTCATATATTTTGACGATTTCTACCGCTTCAGTAATTCCCACATAATCCATAGGATTTAATGGTCTTAATCCTTTTTGTCTTTTCATTGTTTCCCTCCCAGAAGGAAAGGGAAAACCCCGACAGGAAGAGAAACCTGTCGGGGAAACCCCTGTTTCCCCCCTACCTCTTTCTGTGATTGTTAAACTATTTAAATTCTGTTGTGCTGTGATAGTGGTGAAAGAAACTATATTTTGCAAACCATGTTTTACAAACGGGGAAAGGGGCAGGGGGGAAACAGGGGTATGGATTGTTTCAGAAATGCCTTAAAACCCCTTAAATTCCCATAATCCTGCACTTTCTCCGCTGATATGGGGGATAGATGGTTTCATTAAAAAAAGTGGCTGTAATTGGCTTATTTTAGGTTATCCTACGCGTGTGCGCGTATCTGTGTTATAGTTCTTTGTATGCTATCAGAGTCTATGTTGGGAGCATAGCTGATTATTGCTGTTCTTAACTCCTCATCCTCCATCTTTTTTGCAATCTTTAAATATTTAGAAGGTATGCTCTTTAAAAAATTCTGTATCTGAACATCTGAAAGAGTGGCTGGTTTTATTGCCTGTTGTGCCTGTTGCTGTTCTGGTTTTGCCTGTGCTTTTTGAATAAAAGTAGCAAGAGCACCTTTTGCTAATTCTTCTATCTCATCAGGCACATCATCCTCATAATCATCTGGCTCATCATCCCGATCTCTATCAAAATATTCTTTGAAAGAGTCTATCTTTTCTCGCATCTGTTCTTGTCGCTGCATCTGTTGAAGATGCTCTAATTCTTCTGCCATAATATCGTTTTGCTTTTTCATCAGAGCTGCCATTCTTCTTTTTTCTGCTGCTGCTACTCTATCGGCATCAGAAAAAGTGTAAGTAGGCTTATTTTCTTCTTTTTTTCTGTGAAAAAATTGAGATAGCCATGACATAAACATAGAGATAGACAATTCAGCTATAAAAACATATATGTAATGCAGTATATAGTTTGCATCACCATAATCTTTATATTGTTAGGCACCATGAATAAGATCATGGGATTTAATCTTTTCAATTGGATAAGCACAAATCTTGCAGAAAGACAGGAACATAAAGACGCTTATGCAGAAGAGCATCCCGCATCTTTTGGTTATACCTACAATACAAACCCTATTTATGCAAATGTAGGCGGTGGTAGTTCTTCCGAATTCACAGGAGTAGGAGATTTGATTATTGGAAAAGAAACGAATAAAAGTGTTCAAATGCTGGGATTAGCTGTTATTGCTATCGGTGCAATTTATCTTTTTGGAGGTATGAAAAAATGAAAGACGAAACCCTATTGCTTCTCGGTGTTGGTGCTTTGGCTTTCTATTTCTTTACTCAAAACGCTGGTGCTGTCGGTGCTTATTCAACAGGATATATTCCTTCTAATACAATCCCCTCTAATACATATAATATTACCACTTATAACAAACAAGCTAAAGAAAACCTAGTGTCTGCATTAGCAGCTCCTAAATCACCATCAGCAATAGGTGTATATGTAGCAAAACCAACAGCAGCAATAGACACAGAAAGATTTATAGCTGTTGATTATGGCGGAACAGAAGCAGCAGTTTTAGATCGTTATCAACAGCAAACTATAACTCCAAAAGAGGCAGATAAAAGAGCAAGTAATCCTTTTATGGCAGCTCTTCCTAATTTTTCTAAAGCAGTACCCACAGGAGAATTTATGACAAAAGCAGTTACCACAGCATCCGCAGCACAAGGCGGTGTTGGGTGGCAGAAATTAGTAAAAACATACTGAGGTTACAACAATGGCAAAGTTCAAAAAAAGAAGAAGGAGAAGTTTAGGAAGAAGGAGATCATACCGAAGAAGTAGAAGCTCGTCAGGATTAAGTCCTATGGAT
>CAZWGG010000869.1:0-2377 GCA_964633305.1 uncultured Bacteroidales bacterium | reverse complement strand
GAAATTCGTGAAGTTTACGATTTTTGGATTGGTGGCTAGCTCTACCAAATAATTAGTTTTTTTATTTCGTCTTCCATTTCAAAAAACTCTTTTGATCTTAGGTTTCTTGGTCTTGGGAGGGTATTTAGAAATACTTTTTTAATTATTCCCGGACTTGAGCTCATCACGGCAATTCTATCAGAAAGCTCAATTGCCTCAGATATTAAGTGAGTAACAAGAACAATTGTGGGTTTGGTTTCCTGCCAGATATCAATAAGTTCCCTTCTTAACTCTTCTGCGGTAAACGAATCAAGCTCAGAAAAGGGCTCATCCATAAGTATCAATTTTGGGTTTCTGACAAAAGCTCTTGCAAGGCCTACTCTTTGCTTCATTCCTCCCGAGAGCTCTCTGGGGTATGAGTTTGCGTAGCGCTCAAGCTTGAATTTTTTAAGTTCAGATCATTAACCATTTTCAATAGTAAGGCCTTCATGGGCTAACTCTAATGTTTCGATAGCCACTTCATTACCATCGGCCTTAAGATCGGTACTTTGAACTTTAAGTGGCCATGCTTTTTTAATTTTCCATGTCACCACTGGTTCGTGGTTTTCATTCAGAAGGCTAACAACAATATCTCTTCTTTCTATTGTATTAAGCTTAACTGTATTCCACCAATTATAAAATTCGTTGTCAGCCTGAAAAGTCCCTCGCTTAAGTGTAATGTTTCCATATTTTTGCATCCCCGGCATTTTAATTTTACTATATTCGGGCATAACACCATCTCGATATTCAATAAGTTCAGTTTCAACATCTAAACCAGAAACTTCAGAAAAACCTAATTTTGTGCCACCCCATTCAACCTGGAAGTGGAACTTTGGTACTGGATATTCAGCCATAGTATTAAATTATTAATTAGTTTATAAATAAAGTTTTAATTATTTTTTTATATTACTTTTTGTAATTTATGCTTCCTGCATTTTGTGAGAAAATTTCAGTATAATAAATTCTGCAGGTCTCACTGCAGCCATTCCAATTTCAATTATCATACGCCCTTCAAGTATGTCCAAGCTTGTCATAGTTTCATCAAGGCCAACTTTCACGAAAAAAGCATCACCGGTAGTAGTGCCGGCTAAGGCACCCTGACGCCAAAGTATTGTAAGATAATTTTCTATCATTGCTTTAACCCTTACCCAGGTATTGGCATCATTCGGTTCAAAAACCACCCATGCCGTGGCTTTTTTTATTGATTCTTCTACTGTAATAAAAAGCCTGCGCACAGGAATATATCTCCATTCATTATCGTTGCCGGCAAGTGTTCTTGCTCCCCACACTAATGTCCCTTTACCTGTAAAAGCCCTAATAGCGTTAATTGATTTGCCACTTGTCGCATCAACATTAAGGTTCTTCTGATCATTGTCATCAATTTTTGCTGAAGGCCCTAAAATATCACCAATTACAACATTTGCAGGAGCTTTCCACACACCACGATTTTCGTCTACTGCGGCATATATTCCTGCTATTGCACCACTTGGGGGCAATTCAATGGATGTATTTTTAATTTTGGTTATAACACTTTGATATACTGAAGTATTTTTTAATGAAAGTTCTGCCGTATCAACATGATCATCAGCGGCATCGGAAATTTCTTCCAGAATTTTCAGAAGCCTTTTATACAATGAATCAAAGTATGGTTTGGCTTTTGTATATCGTGCCACATGTGTTGTTAACCCGGAATAGAAATCGGTTAGTGCAGTTAAGTCAATTCCATATAGTTTATAATCCGGCGCATTGGTATAGTCTGTTCCATTAAACGATGTTTCCCAGACAAATTCTCCCGTAGGTGTACTAAATCCTGTAGGTTTATCATCTTCGGAAGGGGGATCGCCCGTGATATAATTAAAAATATCCAACCTGGTAGCATAAGGAAAATGATATTCATAAGATATTAGTAATTCAATTATTTTTTCCAGTTCCCTGGTTTTGGTTTCATCTGCCTTAATATAGTCATTTATAGTATCATACAGTGAAGTTTTACTATCAACTGGATTTGTAGCCCCCGGATTTAAAAGTCCTATAAGGTCAACAGCTTTATTTTTTATTATTTCCCCGGCATCTCTTAACTTTTCCCTTCCATTATTGGTTGCATGATTTATCGCGGCATCATAACCTGATTTAAACGTATCAATATCCAATGTGTTTGTTTGGATGTCATCTCTAAGCGTTTTTGCATCTGTTAAATCAGAAATCACAGCAGCATAACTTGTACCTGATGCGGTACTTTGATCAAGAGTGCTTATATTAATATCTGTAGGACTAAGCGGATTTGTATTATCTTTAAAAGCAATATCTTCGTGGGTATAATTTAACAACCTGTATGTTTTTAAGAAAGGATAATAAGCCG
>CAZWGG010000868.1:0-2377 GCA_964633305.1 uncultured Bacteroidales bacterium | reverse complement strand
TTGTGCCTTCCACAAGGTTTTTTATTTCAATTTGCAGGTTGCCTTTTGTGGGGTTAGGATATATCGAGTATTCTAACTGGCCCAGTTTATCGGTAAATATTTCGGGTTCGTGCTCCTGTGCGTTGGCCCCTTGCGTGGATTGAAGCTGGATATACCGGCGGGTACGGTTGCCTGAGCCATCGTAGTTAAAATGTATGGTTGTTTGTGTATAGCCATAACACAGCAGAAGTGTGAGGAAGCTGAGGGTTGTTGTTATTTTTTTCATGGTGAATATTGATTTATGTTGTTTTGAGTCAGAATAGTCGAAAAGTTTGGAAGTTAAAACCATACGTTTGTTATTTAATTTTATAGTTTGCAGTCCATAGTCTGTTATTCCATGGTGTTTTCTTCCTTTGTAGCTCATTAACCAAACCCTTTCACCAAAGCTTTGGCGAAGGTGGGACTGCTCCCCTTTTCTTCCAGTTTCTCAACCTGGGTATCTTTTTCTTTATTTTTATGGTTTAAATATACAATTTTTTTGTTTTTTATTATTCCTGGTTTTCTTTTTCTTCTAAACTATCGAGGTATTTCCTGTAAAAACTTCTCATTTTCCGGTCGGTAGAAACCATGTAAATATAAGATTGGGTTCCTGCTTTTTTAGCTTTCTGTTTTCGTTGTTTTGGCTTGAGGGCTATTATAGGATCGAGAAATTCCTTGTTTGAGGAAAGAACTTGCATGACACCGCGGGTATAACCAAAATAGTACCATGTTCTGCGGTCTGCTTCAAGATAGAAATCAAAAATAATACCGCTTCTTTTAATCTGAATTTCCATATATCCATTAAAAAGCTTATTAATTTGGGTGCTATTGATGCTGCCAATTCCAATCTTGCCCTCTGATTGATAGGAATTAGTAGTATCATTCCATTTTAATTTTAATTCGTTAAAAACAATGGTGTGTTTCAACCCTGCTGGTATTTCTTTCACTGTGCCGAACAAGTTCAACTCATCTTTAAATGCAGAAGCGGCGTTTTTCCCTACTAATTCAATTAAAGCCCTGTTAAAAGTAGTACGGTTTAAATCGGTGGCAGGAAGATTAGGGAAACTATCGAGTTCACTTGCCATAATGTTCATAATCTCGTTATCAAAAAAGAAATCCAATCCCATTACCAAATCGAAAACTGTAGTGTTTTCGTTCATTTTATGACGAACGTTTCCAATAGTGTTTATGTTCACCAGTCCAAGGTCTACGCCTAAATTCAATTTACCTTCTCCGTATAATTCGCATTCTTCACGGTGCAGGCTAAGATAATTACCTGTTGTATCACGATTAATTAACTTCTCCATTGATGCTATTTTAAAAAGCTGTGAAGCCTTGTCATAATGAAGAAAGCCATGGACAGGAATTATACTCTGGTCACTATAATTTTTTCGCGGTGAGAAAAACGCCGGGTAAATATGTACCGAATCGTAATAAACAAACAAGCCGTTGAATATTTTGCCCAAATTAATGTCAAGCGGTTCTTCGGGCACAGGAATATAAATATTGTTGGGATCTATTTCACTTGTGAAATCAAGCCATTTTGAATCAATTTTATCACAATTATGTTCAGTTTTCACACTTCCGTCAAACGTAAGAAATTTCTTTTTAGCTTCCAGGAAAACTTTACCCTGGTAAAAATAAACAGGACTTAATTTAAAATTATCAGGTTCAAGAATTTCACCGCTGGCAATGGTTTGTATATTGTTATCCACCTCAATTTTACTAAAATGAATATTCTGGCTCTCTTCATTTTCATCAATATATTCGTAATCACCTAATCCGTCATATATTTTTTTACTATGTATGTTTATAGTCGCCGAATGAAAAATATGATATTTAGAATGTATATTAGCCAAAACCCTGGCATTGTCAAGTGGTTCCATCTTGGCATCCTGTCCAACAACCACATCGCCATTATGTGGAAAAACCCTGGCATCGGCAACATTGATAAATTTAACCTGTGTTGCTTTAATTTGGTTATTTTTATAATCGTAGTTGGCAAGAGGGGAAACAAAGTTTAATGAATCTTGTGACGGGTGCAAAGAAATATAGGTAGGCCCGACAGGTTCAATTGTGTCATAAATATCCGGTTCTACCCATTCTTTTTTTGCTAAATCACCCATGGCCAGTTCTTTTTTGTTCATATCCCAAACAAAATTATCGATAAAGCTTATATACCTGTTTTCGGGAAAGTTAACCAGTGTGAAATCTTCGTTCGATTTAAAATATCCCTTTCTTGATTTATAATTGATATGAGATTTAACATTATCGGTAAGAACCGTAAATCCATCTGTATGCAGCGATTTGAGGTAAAAATCAGACGTGTCGGCAAAAATCTCGTCAGCTTTATAAGTAA
>CAZWGG010000867.1:0-2381 GCA_964633305.1 uncultured Bacteroidales bacterium | reverse complement strand
TTTTGTTAAAACGGCTCTTTTAATTACTTTTGGGTAACGATTGATAGAATACTATGAAGTTATGTGGCATACTGACCAAGACCCGAAAGGCTACTGACATAGGGTTGACACTTGGAGATAATATATTTGATAGAATATTATAATTTTAAAACATAAAACTATGAATAAACTAATTATTATATCGATTTTTTTCCTTCTGTCATTTGGATTTATTTCACAATCAAAAGGTCAAACTCTTTCGGAAAGACAAACAGAACTAATAAAAAATCAAGTAGATTCTATTTTTAAAAAAATGGTAGTTTTTGCTGAGAAACTTGATTTTGATAAATTGAGTTCAGGGGTTGACGACACACATAGAGCTGGATTTATTTCCAATAATAAGTATTACTCTGATTATTTAACCTTAATCAATGATGTTAAATTAAATGCTCAGGGGATTAACAACCAAGATATTTCAATCCAAGAAAAAAAGATTACTGTTCTATCTGATAAAATTGTTCTGTTAACAGCTTCAGGAGTATCAAAAGCATATATAAATGATGGTAGAGAGGTCGCCGTTAATTTTCATTGGTCATTTATTTACGAAAGAATAAATAACAATTGGAAAGTTATATATTCTCACCAATCAACTACTAGATAAATAAGACTATGGATGAACATATTTTTAACGATAAATTATCAAAGCCCGATGATGAAGCGATTTTTTCAATAATTGGTGATACAGAATTGCTTTGGAAACAGACCTTTTCATATTTATGCGATAACAATAAAGATATTGTAGTAAATTGGAAATATAGTAATTGTGGCAAATATTGGGTTTGTAATGCGGTGAAAAAGAAAAATTCAATATTTAGGATACATATATTAAGAAAAAATTCTTTTAGGATTTCCTTTCCCCTTGGCGATAAACTTGAGTCAAAACTTATACAAAGTAAATTATCAGATAGTATTAAAAATGAATTTTCTGATGCAAATAGATATAATACAACAAGATGGATATCATTTGATGTAGAGGATTCTAATGATTTGGAAAATATAAAAATCCTGATAGATTTAAAGACTAATAAATAAGTACGCCACATAACATTTAGAATATGATTAACCGGCAGTCCAAAAAAAATAAAAGCACCAGCCATATTCCGGTTAATTATATTCGTTGTTGAACGGATTCCGACGGCGAACACAGATATGTGTATTTAATTATACTCCCACGCAACAGAAATGTTAAAAACTTTTAAGGCATTGAATTTAAAATTTTCATTGTTTTGTATCAATGAAAGATTTTCTTACAACGGACCAACGCATTGCTTACATCACTATACATAAAAAGTGTAAGGACAAGAAAAAAGCAGACAGGATAAAATCCATTCTAATGTTGGATAAAGGTTTTAGTTATAAAGAGATTGCAGAACTCCTCCTTTTGGATGAAATGACCATACGAAGATGGCATATGCTCTATAAATCTAATGGGATACACACCTTGCTTAAAGACAATTTTCAGGGAGGGGCATCAGAATTAAATCACCAACAACTAAAAGAACTTTCTTCACATTTGGGAAATCATATTTATCTTACAGCAAAAGAAATAGTTGCCTTTGTTGAAAATACATACGGAGTTAAATACAGCCCCAAAGGAATAGTAAAATTGCTGCACCGTTTGGGTTTTACCTATAAAAAGCCCAGGCATGTCCCTGGAAAAGCAAACAAACAGGCACAAGAGGAATTTATTAAGAAATATAACGAACTCAAAGCAAATAAGTGTGCCGAAGACAGGATATACTTTATGGACGGTGTCCATCCTCTACACAACTCACAACCAGCTTACGGTTGGATAAAAAAAGGTAAAGAAAAGACCCTTAAAACCAATGCAGGTCGCCAGCGGGTCAATATAAATGGTGCGTATGACATTGAAAACATAAAAGTAACAATCCGGAAAGATGAAAGCATAAATGCCCAATCTACTATAGCCCTGTTGGAACAAATGTTGAAAGACCAGCCGTTGGGTATGCTTTATATCATCCTTGACAATGCAAGGTATTACCGATCAAAGCTGGTTCAGGAATTTATAGGGAAAAACCCAAGAATACAGTTTGTATACCTGCCCCCTTATAGCCCCAATCTTAACATTATAGAAAGATTATGGAAGTTTTTCAAGAAAAAAACAACATACAATAAATACTACGAAAGATTTGCTGTTTTCCAGGAGGAGTGTATGGATTTCTTCCAAAATATTGAAAAATATAAAAATGAACTTGAAAGCTTAATGACCGATAATTTTCAAATTATTCAAACTTGATTTTTTACAAACCTGAGTTCTTTGATTATAGTTGAACTAAACCGCCTTTTGGCGGTAATTTTTAAACAATAAAATAGAGATATAT
>CAZWGG010000866.1:0-2388 GCA_964633305.1 uncultured Bacteroidales bacterium | reverse complement strand
CTATAAAATTTTATAATAAAAATTAATTAAAAATATCAAATTTTTTGATTATAAATGTTTTTAATAATTTAAGTCTCTTTATATTATATTATGTATAATGAAAAATAAATATATAAAATTTAATCTCATAAGGATAACCTAAAAAATAAAATATTCTGAGGGAAATTCCCTCAGAAGCAAGATTTGTGATAACCTTTCCAACATTTGTATTTAACAAATTTTCAGAGAGGAATCTATTAACCTAAGATATATATAAGCTACAAATTAATTTTATCATTAATATTATAATATATTACATAGTATTTATTATATATAAAAACTGTAAAATAAATACATAGTATCTATTTTATTTAAATATTTTGAATTATTTTTCAACTATTGATTAATATTGCTTCAAATATTAGTTCAATTGATAAAATAAAAAAAATTGTTGCTAATGGCTTAATATAAGAGTTTTTATTATTTCCAAAAACAAACCTTATTATAGAAAAGACAATAAATGCTAATATCGAAGAACACACAACACATGTTGTAAAAGAAAAAGATAATGCAAGAAAACTAAACTGATCACCTATAAAGAATTCGGGTATTTGACAGTTGAATAGAGAAAAAATTCATAGAAGCCTTGATATAGGCTTATTTTTATGTCAAATTTCACATCTTATTATTGCGTACTTTATCGTACTGTGTTATAATATAAGTATGAGGAGGCGATATTCTATATGAGACTTAAGGTAACCAAATCTAAAAATGCAGCTTCACTTTATGTAATAAAATCTATTTATAATAGCAAAACTAAGTCAAATACTTCTAA
The DNA here is from genome assembly GCA_964633305.1 of uncultured Bacteroidales bacterium. GTDB lineage: Bacteria > Bacteroidota > Bacteroidia > Bacteroidales > UBA10428 > CAZWGG01. The sequence goes on along the minus strand of CAZWGG010000866.1, from coordinate 1,574 downwards.
GATTGTAGAGAAACTTGGAACTGAGAGTGAGTTAAGAGAAAAGCTTAATGGTGCAGATCCATATGAATGGGCTAAAGAGTATATAAGAAAATTAAATGAAAAAGAAATGGAACAAACTCGAAAAATACTTGTCCCTTTTGAGCAATCTAAAATTATTTCAAAAAACAACCAGTGTTTCTTCAATGGCGGGTATCTATTCCTGCAAAAAATATACCATGAACTTAAATTGGATAAGATATGCAAGAAAATTTCCCAAAAGTATAAATTTGATTTTGACTTGGATTCAATTCTTTCCAGATTAATCTATGGACGAGTGATTTTTCCTTCTTCAAAGCTTGCAACCTATGAACTTTCTAAAAGGTTTATTGAACAACATAATTTTGATTTACATCAAGTATATAGAGCACTTGAATTACTTGCCAAGGAAACTGATTTTATTCAATCTTCTTTATACAAAAATAGCCTGAAAGTCTCAAAAAGAAAAACTAGTGTACTTTACTATGATTGCACCAATTACTTTTTCGAAATTGAACAGGCAGATGGTGACAAGCAATATGGTCTCTCGAAAGATCACAAGCCTAATCCAATTGTTCAAATGGGATTGTTTATGGACGGAGACGGTATCCCTCTGGCTTTTAGTATTAACAGAGGAAATATGAACGAACAACTGACTTTAAAGCCACTAGAAAAGAAAATTATATCTGATTTTGAGCTTTCTAAATTTATTGTTTGCACAGATGCAGGTCTTTCTTCTGAAGGTAATCGAAAATTCAACGCCAAAGATGGTAGGGCATTTATTACAACACAGTCTATCAAAAAATTGAAAGGACATTTAAAAAAATGGTCACTCACACCAGATGATTGGAAGCTTCCAAACAGCAATAAATCCTATGATATTTCTAAACTTGATGAAATACTTGATAAAGCTACTCCAGAAAAAAAAGCAAAAATACTGGCAAAAGTTTTTTACAAGGAACGTTGGATTAAAGAAAATGGTTTAGAACAAAAATTGATTGTAACATATTCTATTAAATACAGGGATTATCAGCGTAAAATCCGAAATTCTCAAATAGAACGTGCTCAAAAAGTTATAGATTCCACCCCAACAAAACTCAAGAAATGTAACCCAAACGATTACAAAAGGTTTATTCATAAAACAAGTTGTACTTCTGATGGTGAAGTTGCAGAAAAAGATATCTATAGTATTGATTTTACGCTGATACAAAAAGAAGAAGTCTTTGATGGTTTTTATGGAGTTTGCACAAACCTTGATGATGATGTATCTGAAATAATCAAGGTAAATCACAAGAGATGGGAGATAGAAGAATGCTTCAGGATAATCAAAAGCGAATTCAAAGCAAGACCTGTGTACTTAAGTAATGATGATAGGATTGAATCACATTTTACTACTTGTTTTATATCATTGATTATTTTCAGGTTGCTTGAAAAAAAACTCGAAGAAAAATTCACGTGCCATGAAATTATTAGCGGGCTAAGAGATATGAATTTTTTTGAAGTTAAGGGAGATGGATATATTACAAACTATACAAGAAATGATTTTACAGATGCCTTGC
>CAZWGG010000865.1:0-2394 GCA_964633305.1 uncultured Bacteroidales bacterium | reverse complement strand
AGATCCTCATACTTTAAAGCATCTTTTGGAGTAAAATCTGCCAGGTTCCCTATTATGAATTTAAATGTATTTCTTATTCTCCTGTAAGAATCCGAAACCTGTTTAATAAGATCAAATCCGATCTTTACGTCATTCCTGTAATCTTCTCTATTATTTTTCCTAAAACTGCATAACCAAAGTTTGAATAGCTATAAGTTTTTCCGGGTCTGTAATTCAATTTTTGGTTAAGTTGATAATAAATAACCTGATCTAAAGTTGCCGGAGGATCAACTCCCATCTCTTTTGCAATATGAAGTGAATTGAACAATGGGTCTGCTCTTTTTCCATCCCAACCTGCGGTATGGTTTAGTAAGTGAAGTACAGTTATTTTTTCTACTCTTTTGTCTTTATAATGCGAATAGATCGAATCATTTAGAATTCCATTAATACCAAAAATTTTACTTCCTAAATCTATTCTGCCTTCTTCTCTAAGCTTCATAATGGCAACGGCAGTAATTAATTTAGAAACACTGGCAATCCTAAACAAGCTTTTTGGTTCAACAGTAACGTTATTATCTTCATCAGCGTATCCAAAACCTTTGGCAAATACCAGTCTTCCTTTTTTAGCAATTGCAACAGAAGCCCCTTTTATTCCTTTATTTTTTATGAAATCAGATAATATGCTGTCAATAGGTTTAACATACTTATTCGTTGATAAATCATTAGATAATTTATATGATAAAGGAGTAATTTCAGTACTTGGTATATTGCGATTGCTTTCTCTTTTAAAGGAGAAAGTCATAGCTATTTCTCCTAGAAAAAGAAATATAAAGAAAATAATACCTATAAATACTTTTAATTTCATTATCCTAGGGTTTATTTTTGAATATTGTTCTTTTATTGCTTGTAATAATTAAGCGAGCAAAAGTATATCATTTTTTCATTTGTCACCACATTTTTATCATTTTGTGAAAATACGAAGATACTTCGATGAAAACAAAATCTAACCTGTTAATATAAAGACATTTGTGTTAAAAACTATGCATATTTTATGGCCAAAAATTGTTAATATCTTATAGTGTTAATCAAATCTCTTTAACCATTTATCATTATGTTCTGTTTATTCAAATTATAATTTTGCTTGTTTATCAAACTCTATATAATGTTGATAACTATTTTTTCCTGTTGTTGATAACTTTCTTGCTCTTAACCGACTACATTAAAGCATATTCTAAAATGCGAATTTTTATTCATAATGGCCAACATAAACTTTTCCTTTATTTATTTGTTTGATCATTTAGAGCAACATATCTTTATTGCCATGAAAATTTTTTTGTTACTATTAACAGCCTATTTTTCATTTCAACTAGCTTTTAGTCAAAGTTTGGAAATTAATGGAGATACAACTATGAATAAAACAATTACGCATACTGAAAATGAATGGAAAAAGATACTTACTCCATTTCAATATCATATTACCAGGGAAAAAGGTACAGAACGTGCCTTTACCGGTAAATATTATGATTTTTTTGAAAAGGGTTCTTATAAATGTATTGGCTGTGGTACTATTTTATTTACTTCCGAAGATAAGTTTCATTCTGGATGTGGCTGGCCAAGTTTTTCTGATACATTTTCTAAAAAAGAAATTACGCTTAAAAAAGATACTAGTCATGGTATGATTAGAACAGAAGTAACCTGTTCAAAATGCGGTGCCCATCTTGGTCATGTTTTTAACGATGGGCCACCGCCCACAGGTTTACGATATTGTATTAATTCTGCATCATTAGAATTTGTTCCGGAGAAAAAGTAGTTTATTCCATTTTAATTGTGCATCCAATTGCTTTAGTAAATGACGGATTAGGTTTTTTCCCATCTAATAATGCATTAATTGCATCTTCCAGGTATTTTTCATGAACTGCGCCAGGATCTTTATAGTTATCATCAATTGCTCCAATATAAGAAACAATTAAATCTTTTCCTTGCTTGTTTAAAAGAAAAATATGAGGAGTACGTTCTGCCCCATATACTTTAACAACTTCCTGAGATTCATCTCTTAGATAAGGAAAGGTGAAATTTTTTTCCTTGGCCCTTTCAACCATTTTTTCAAAAGAATCTCCTGGAACTATTTTATCATCATTAGAATTAATTGCTATAACCGGATATCCTAATTTTTTGTATTTTTTATCAATCGCAATTAACCTATCCTGGTAAGCAATAGCATAAGGACAATGATTACAAGTGAATACAACAATATATCCTTTTGCGTCTTTAAAGTCACTTAAACTAATCATTTTTCCATCTACATTTTTCAATCTAAAATCGGTGGCTTTATCACCAATTTTATATCCACCGGCCCACAGATAAATGGGCATAAAAAGAACAACAATAAGACTGGTTAAAACTTTTTTCATGGTT
>CAZWGG010000864.1:0-2405 GCA_964633305.1 uncultured Bacteroidales bacterium | reverse complement strand
TTAATAACTTCATTTATAGTAAGTTTGGAATATGCAGAAACATGGATTCAAGGCAATAACAGATCGCTCCTGGTTTATTGATTTAAAAGCAATTTTGAAAAAAGTAATAAAAAACTTGAGATTCGGGTTATTCTGAATGAACCGGGAAAAATTGCAGGCTTTTGGATAAAGCCTTGGTCTGATATGTTATGATAATTTGAATTTTAAGAGTTGCTATTTGGAAATTTTGGCAAATTTTATACTATAGAACATGGAAAAAGTATTTTCTTGATTCTGTAAAATTCCGGCTATTTAATAAAAGCAGCATTAATAAGCCGAATAATCTTATCAGCCACTTTCTTAACAGGCTCTGACAGTTTCTCGCCAAAACTTACAGACTGGGGTTGAATACCCAGCACTAATACATTAGCAGTAAAAAATTTGGATACATTTTTTAGTGAAATGTTGTGTGTGGTAGTGGTAAAATCAAGTACTTTACTTACCGGCAACAGACAGGCATATCCCGGTTCGCGGCTGAAGTTTGCACTGTCAAGTAAAATAATGGTACTAGCCTTAAAGTCATTAATTTTTTTTATGTAATTCTCAATACTTACTTCAACAGTTAAAATCTTAATATTACCTTGTTCTTTAAGTCGTTGGGAAATATAAACACCAACCCCGTCATCTGAAAGCAGAACATTTCCTATACCAACAAATAAAACGGTTTTATCATAATCATAAAGAAGAGATTCTAATTGTTCTTGCACGTATATCTAAAGTGATTTTACCAATACTTTTCTCAGGCAATTCGGGCAAATAATATTAAACATATCTTTTCGCTTCAGGTCATCTATTACCTTTATATCAACATCTTCATTTTTGGCAAGTTTAAGCTTATCGTTTAACATATTTAAATTTAACATAGAGGAATAGGCAATAGGGCCAAGTTTTTTGTGCAGGAAATGCAAATGTTCTTTTGTAGTAATAATTGCACTGCAACTTTCGCAAACCAATAGTTCTTTTTCTTGTTTTTCAATAAGTTGAGTGGTATCGAATGCGGCAAGGTCGAATATCTTGTCGCTAAGTTTCACTCCTTTTTGAGTAATGCAATGTTCCTGGCATTGGCCGCAAAAAATACACAACCCGTAATTTCTTATTATTGTCCTTTTTTTCTTTTTTTTATCATCGGTAAACGTAATTGCCTTTGGAGGGCATACGTTGGCGCAAGTTTCACATCCTACACAGTTTTCATCATCAACAACTGGTTTACCCCTGTAATTTTCAAAGGGGGTATGCGGCTTGTTAGGAAATTTAGATGTGTATGCAGGCGTAAATAATGATATTACAGCCTCTTTTACTTCCCTGAGCTTAGGATATTTCATGCGTCACTAAATTTTATTTTTTCTTCTTTTGCAACATTTTTTCTGCTTCTTCCTTATAGTCATCTATAACACTTTTATCCCCAAGTTTAACCCCAAAAATATACGATCCTTTTACCAGTGCATGGGCAGCCACAGTTGCTGCAAAAAACAACAAGGGAATGGCTACAATGGCTTTTACACCTATTTCGGTAAATCCAAAATGAAAAAGTAAACCCAGTAAAATACTACAAGTTCCTAAAGTAACACATTTGGTAGCAGATTGAAGCCTGTTGTAGACATCAGGAAGACGAATAAGGCCTATACAACCAAACAGGTTGAATAACACACCTATTGACAATAATATTATAAATATTGTATCATTCATTTAGTTTTCTACCTCCCAAATATTTAGCAAGTGTTATGGTTCCTATAAAACTTAAAATAATCCATGCTATGCCTATGTCGATTATAAACATTCGGTTTGTTAAAACTGCAATTATTGCACAAATACCTACCACAAGTATTCCGAAAATATCAATTCCAACCATCCTGTCAGGAATTGTAGGGCCTTTAATAATTCTGTAAAGGCAGAAAAAACAAAGCACAATTTGGATATACAACATTATATGAAGAAACTGGTCCATATTGTAGTTTTTATTCAAATATTCGTTTAATAAATTTTTCAAACCTACCTGCCACTTTCCGGCTATAAATTTCAGGGTCAAAACTGCTCACGTAAATCCAGTGAACATATAAAATATCATCAACCAAATCAACCGAAATAGTACCAGGTGTCATTGTTATTGCATTAGCCAATATAGTTTTTGCTAAATCAGTTTTCAAGCTAAGCTTTACTTTCACAATACCCGGTTTAATAGGCATTGCCGGATGAAGTACCCTGTAGGCAACATCAAAGTTTGCCTTGATACATTCCCAGGTAAAAACAAAAAGGTATATGATAAACCAGAAATACCTGTGTAGGTGAAGAATTTTCCAATTAGGCTTAATAAAATGTTTTCCAAACAATAGTGTAGTAAGTAATGAAGCTGAAGCTCCAACAATAAT
>CAZWGG010000863.1:2011-2405 GCA_964633305.1 uncultured Bacteroidales bacterium | reverse complement strand
CATCCCATTCAGCAACATACATATCAGTTCCCGAGTTCTCCAGCCATGCTACCACCGGGTTTCCGTTGAACAGGGCTATTTCGGGGATAGAAACCGGAGCAGTCATTCTAAATCCATCCCCCAGGTCGCTATAATCATGTATGCCACCGATAATGGAGCCTTTATCGACAATGACATAACCTAATTGTGTAAAAGCGCAATACCAGGCATTGTTATCACCAACAATATCGGTCTTTAAACCTATATCGTTACCAATGTACCTCCATCCCCCGTTTAATTCGATATCGTCACCTGTACCTATAATATGTTTTACATGTAGCATCAGGTACGTTGATGGCGTACCGTCGGAATACCTGCAGGCAAAACTCATATATGGTAGGCCCATTGCCATTGC
>CAZWGG010000863.1:0-2001 GCA_964633305.1 uncultured Bacteroidales bacterium | reverse complement strand
CATTGCAGCCCTGGGGTAAAATTGACTATTCAGAAGAGTGCCGGTAAAATTCACCCAGGGCCCGTTAATATTAGAACCATATCCATAGTCGTAGCTATCGTTATACCATGTTGCCACTGTAATTGAACCATCAATATCTATATCTGGATTGTGGCACTCATTGGTTGCATTAGCAAAAACATTCCAATTTGTACCATTCCATTTTTTAATCGGACCTTTATCAAGGTTCAAAGAGTAATCCGGCTCACGATAAAAAATAACCATTTCTGATCCATCACAGGCAATGCTAACCTGGGTTACAGGTTCATCTGAAGGTGAAGGTAAAGGATACCACTGACTAAGACTTTCTTCAGGAGTATTTTTTCCGGAAGACGTAGTAAATTGCTTAAATTTAAGCAAGCCTTGTCACTCGGAATTCGCATCGGGAACATGTATTTGTGCCAAACATAGTTGAGAAAACTGAAATATAAATACAAAAGAAAAAATTGAGATAGTTTTCATAAACTTCGATATTTTTTTATGTAAAAGTAGCAATTTATTTTCACTATCAATTTTTAGTGCCTCTGTGATTTCTTTGTAGTTGTTAATCCTTACCAACCAGCTAATCAAAGTAATATTGCGGAAATAAAATTCGTTTAATTGTTGTTTGTGCCCTCGTTGGTTAATTGCTGGTAAAAAGGTGATTATATGCGCAAAACAGGTTATAACCCTTTATTTTACTGATGTCACGCTTATTTTATATATGCCAGGTCGGGCATTGGCTTTTTTGATTTACTTATTTCTTTTTCATATAACTTTTTACCAAATTCATTAAAGCCCTTCCATGAACATTTTTAGCCACAACCACGCCCTTATCATCAAGAATAAAGTTGGCCGGAATGGTCTGAGTACGGATTTTTTTTAAGAAAGGTGCATCATCTCCTTGCAAATCTGATGCTTGAAACCAGTGATTTGCCCCATCCCGCTCTGCAGCTGCTCTCCATGTAGACTCATTACTTTCTAAACCATAAGCAACAATTTGTAAACCTTGGTCATGATATTCATTCCAAATAGGTACTAAAACCTCACGGTTTTCCTTTCGGCAAGGAGCACACCATGATGCCCACAAGTCTATAATAGTGAGCTTGTTGCCTAATAGGTCTTTAAGAGAAAGTGTATCCTTTGTTAGCATGGGAAACTTGAGATTTGGAAATATATCTCCTACTAAAACAGGTAAATTAGAGGGATCACTTTCTTTACAAAGCTGTTTTACCCATGTATGATCTGGTTGTTTTTTCTTCCATTTATTACATTGACCCACCAAAAATTCAGGCACACGTTCATAATCATTCTCTGGACTTACCCATCTTAATGCCACCAATGCCGGCATAAGGTACTGTATGTTATTTGCAAACTTTATTAGCTTTGTCTGATATTGTAAGATAGCGTGTTCCTTTTCCAACAATTGACTGCCATCTTCTAATTGCCAACGTTTTCCTGCAAGATAGGTTTGGTAAGCTTTCTCGTTGATATCCCTTAAATCTAACAAAGCTTTATTAATTTCTGAAGGGTGTTTAATTGAAAAACTTTTTTGAAATTCATCCAATTTGGCAGTGATTTGCATTGGCTCGCCTAATTGCCATAGAATTGGCATATAGTTTGACCTAATTGGATCATCAGTTTTTAAATAATTAGGAGCCTTTCCGGGTAGCTGTATGGCTAATTCCAACAATACAGGTTCTTTAGTTTTTGGCAAGTTGTGGAATTCAAAGTTGCCATCAGAATTTACAATAGCAGAATCGATGACTTTTCCAAAATATGAAGCAGCTACCTCCCGTAAGGTTTCAGGTTTAATTAGATAAATCTTTATGTCTTTCTTTTCTTTTCCTTCTACTCTTCCTGATATATATGCTGGAGAATGACAAGCTATTAGAGTTAAGGTCATTAAGATAAGACTAACAGTATTTTTTATAGGGATAGTTCTCATTTTTGTCAAATTAATACCAAACATCACCATTTCAT
>CAZWGG010000862.1:0-2413 GCA_964633305.1 uncultured Bacteroidales bacterium | reverse complement strand
TGGTAATTATTATATCGTGCTCCTGCTTGTACTAAAAATGTGTTGGAAACCCTAAGCTGGTCTGAGACATAAATTCCATAAGAGGCCCAGGTTGATTGAGGATAACGGCTTGGTCCGGGCGTACTTATTTCAGTTGAAATGTTCTCATTTATGCCGGTTGAATTAACATCATCCCACACAATTTCTACTCCGTAAAATAGCTTATTAGCAATTCCGGCTGATTTAATGTAGTCAATATTAGCCGAATACGCATTTACCTCCTCGGTACGGATTTCACGGTCAGTACTGTTAATATCACGACTTATACGACTTTCTTCAAAAAACTGATGAGTTAAACGGACAGACATCTGGTCATACAGTTTATTGTTACCGGTATGTGTGATATTCATGCTATTCATCATCCATTTTTGAGGTCCATAATACCATTCTCCATACCGGGGCAAACCGTTTCTGTACCTGATATGCCTGTCATATCTTGAATAATCGGATGTTTCTGAATAATGAAAGCCATACTGAAAATTCCACTTACTACTAGGCGTAAAAAGCGCTTTTTGCATCATATTAATTTGTGTGTATCCTGATGGCCTTTGAATGCGGTTATCGTCATTCGCAACAAAAACATCCATACTATCCTGACGTTGTACATAAAAAGGCCGTAGGTATTCATCGGGACCATCACTGCCCATTCTCAAATCTCCATATTCATTGGAAGTTATACTTGTAATAAATGCCCACTTTTTCCAACCTACGTTTATATCAAAATGTCCTGTCTGTTCATTATTAGCAGAAGAGTATCGAACCACTGCTTTCCCGGTCACCAGGTTTTTTTCAGTTAACGACAATTGTGGAATAAGAGTTTGGAACCCCATAACGCCGCCAATTGCATCACTTCCGTAGATAACAGAACCGGGACCGAAAAATACTTCTGTCTTCTCAATGGCAAAGGGATCAAGAGATATTACATTTTGTAAATTCCCCCCCCGAAAAATAGCAGTATTCATACGGACCCCATCTACCGTATATATCAACCTGTTAGTTGCAAAACCCCTTATCATAGGGCTTCCACCGCCTTGCTGGCTTTTCTGAATGAAAATCTTTCCTGAGATACCTAATAAATCAGCAGCAGTTTGCGGATTTTGTAAGGTCATTTCTTTTGAAGAAATTGTAGTTATTTTAGAAGGCACATCGGTTGATGTTTGATTCCAACGTGTTGCTGAAACTACTACTTCGTCCATGTTAATGTTTGAATGTAATAAAAACAATATCCCTGGTTTAAGCTCCAAATAACTCTTATTTTCTGTTTTATAACCAAGCGATCGTATTTCTATTCTTTCAGCACCTTCAAAAGTCGAAATATCAGCTTGTCCTTCTGCATTTGTCGTTGCTGAAGCTTCAGGATTTTTACTCACCAGTGTGACCATTACAATAGGTTCTCCTGTTTCTTTATCTTTAATGGTTAATACCTGGGAATAAACAAAAGAAGATATACCCACGAATAACCCCAGTATGATTCCTTTTTTCATGGAATTATTATAAAAGTTAAACAAATAAATATTTTAAAAAAGATACAAAAAATGTTCCAATAACCCACTTATTTAAGTTATGGAGGAGGAACCGGCGGAGAGAAAAAAAGAGATGAGTAATAAAAGAAAGGCCGGGTCATACTTAGCATTTCAGAATCAAAAAAAGCTTTCCATTGAAATATTTTTGAATAAAACAAAGATTTACAAAAAATAACCAGGTGCTCTTGTTTTTCTTTGTTTTGTTTATCCTTTTGCAAAGCATTTACCAACAAGTTTTTTAGTTGCCTGTTCAATTTTGTTTCTTCAGAGTCTGGCAAGCACCAATAAAAAATCGTATCACCTTTGGTTTCGGTTTCTATAACATCGTACATAGAACCGTTAAATTCAAATTCGTTGGAGTGTTCCCATGAAAGTTTTGTTTGAACTGCAGCCCTGGTAAATTTCAATAAAACAAGTTTGTTTTTATCTATTCCTGTAATTATTTGTTTTTCCACCTGTTTTCTAACGTATTTTATCCTGTATTGTAACCAGCTATAGGTACCTATAAAGGGTGCAATAAGACAAATAAGAAAAAATATGCCAATGATCTTTTTTTTCAAGTTTTTAATAAATATTGAAACATAAAGTCATATCTATCAAAGTATTATATAAAAACGAATTAACCTTGTGTGTAGTATGTTTTTTACTTTACTATTTATATTTTTGCTTTTTATAGTAGATTACTTTTTAGTACATGGGTAGACAAAAATAACAGAATCTTAGTAAATTGTCAAAAAGCCGTTAATTGAATTTTGAAAGTAAAAATGGTGAGGAAGTTAACATTAACAAAAGGCGGTAAATAGTGCCTGCCAGAAAACTCCTATTTTTTAAAGTCTTTGATAAGAAAACGT
>CAZWGG010000861.1:1208-2415 GCA_964633305.1 uncultured Bacteroidales bacterium | reverse complement strand
ATAATAGTTTAGGATCACGTAGAAGTTTTATAATTACGATATTATCATCATTTATTTTATTGCATTTAGTTTCATTGGGAACATTTACATGGCATTTAGCAGTTTATCAATATTTAGGAGTTATATTTTTTGGGTTATTAAGCAATCAATCATTAATTGGAGGAACAAAATGAAGAGAATATTATTTGTATTAATTTTAATGCTGTGCTTAACAACTCAAGCAAGCGCAAACAAAGTAGTTGAATCTGCCAGAGGTTCAGATAACTCAACATCAATTAGCGTTTCTACTACAGGGACGATATACACGAAATCTTTCCCTATTTATTCTTTTGATTATGCAGATGGACTTGGGGTTGTTTATAGTCAAACTCCAGCCACTGGTGATACTATTTTATCATTTGAACAATCAGTACAAAGACCAGACACAGAAGGAGCAAGTGATTCAACTTATTTAGAAACTATAATATTGGACTCATCTGTAAGTGGTACAGGATGGCAAATGGCAACTATTGATACTGTAAATTTGATTTATGGCAGATTTAAGATTAAAGGACAAGGTTCTAATCCGGCTACAACTGTAATTAACATTAAATATGTAAAATAAGGTGGACACATGAAAACAGCTCATTTTTTATCTTCAGATATAACAACATCACAAGACTTGTCTAAGGCTGCATTATCTTATACTACAGCAATAGGACGTAAACGTAAAATCGAGGTTATTACATTTCATTTTTCACAAGCTGTGTCTGAGGTAGTTACGATTACGCTTGATTCTGCTAAAGGCGCTAATTATGACACGGTACTGCAAGAGGTTGCGCTTGTATCTGAAACAGATTTGGTGTGGCGACCACAAGGTGAAATGAATATTCAATCTGGTGATAATATAAAAATAGACGTTACAGATAATGGTGGAGTAGGCGTTTGTTATGTAAACATAAAAACTTCAGAAATGTAAACAGGGGGATATAAAAATGTTTGATGCAATAGAAAAAAAGATAAAAGACCTTAAAAGTAAAGTAATTGAAATTTCTAAAGAAACTAAGACAGCAGAAAAATCTAAAGCTATTGCATTGGATGAAGCACAAAAAGCTATTACTTACAAAACTGAACAAGTTGTCGAGCGTAACAAAGTTTCTGAAGAACTAACGTTAGCAAAAAAAGAATTAATGCCCTGCTCATGCTTATTGCCTTTGCCTTCTTATTA
>CAZWGG010000861.1:0-1198 GCA_964633305.1 uncultured Bacteroidales bacterium | reverse complement strand
TTAGCAAAAAAAGAATTAAAACAAGTTATTTCGGAAAAGAAAGAAACTTTTAAATGGATTTTAGATGAAAAAGAAAAAATTAAAAAAATTGAAAAAGATGCAGTTATTCTTTTTAACGAATCGATTGAATCAAGGAATAAGTATTTAAAGTTGTTAAAAGATTTAAAAACTAGAGAAGCTGAAGCAATAAAAAAAGAAAATCAAAACATTGAATATAAAAAATCTATTGATAAATATAAAAAATCAATAGATGTAAAAATTCAAGAAGTTGAAAACATTAAAAAAAATGTGGTTAAAAAATCTGAAGAGTTAGATGTTTTAAGAAGCAACGTCGTCGAGGAATCAAAAAAATATAAAATGTTACAAGATCATTTAAAACAAAAAATTGAATATCAGAAATCTCTTTGTAAACAAAAAGAAAATGAAGTAGGCGAACTTAAAAATAAAAATTTAAAAATTAAAAAAGAATTATTAAAAATTGAAGAACGAAACATTGATTGTCAAAAAAGAGAAAAAGATATTGAGATAAGAGAAAAAGCTCAAGAAGAATCCGTCAAAAGTTTTGATGTATTTAGAAAAGAAGTGAAGTTGAAGGAAGCAAAAGTTCAAAAAGTAATTGATGAAATGTTAAAAGAAAAAGAATACTCCGAAAAACTTAATAAATTAGGAATTAAACAATGAAAAAAATTTTAGTATTTGTTTTACTATTATTATGTACGACAGCTTATTCTGATTCTGAGGTAACAATCGGTGGAAAAACTTCTCAGCCGCATATCATTCAATTAGATGATGTTAGTTATCGTCCAAGACCTTATCTTAATTTTTCTGGTACAGGAGTAGCAATTGAAGATTCTAATGGTAAAACAAATATTACTATTACTGGAGGAAGTGGCGGAGCTGGTGGAGCTATTTATGTTAAAGATACTGGAGCTGATACTGCTTCTGCCGACACGATTGATTTTAGGGAAAATTTAAGTGTTACTTTTGATGGAACAGAAGCCAATGTGTCGATTGATGATGTTTTTGTTTTAAATACTGGTGATAATATTGCTGGGAATCTCAATGTTTCAGGAAACGTCGGCATCGGCACATCAGTTCCAACCGGAAAACTCGACATCGAAGGCGGGGACGCTTATATTGGCGATGGCACGTTTAATAATGCAAGCGATGATGAGGATTTATACGTTACCGGTAACCT
>CAZWGG010000860.1:0-2416 GCA_964633305.1 uncultured Bacteroidales bacterium | reverse complement strand
TTTTAATATGGCGGATTTCACTCATATCCTCTCGTTAGTTGATAACTACATGGCTAAACTAAAAGCCTTGAATTTACGTCATTGGGTTATTGAAAAAAATAAGTTTTCATTAAGAATTGAAATGAGCAAATTTTTTTTGCTATTCTTGTTATTGCCATTATATCTTTTTGGTTTGGTAACGAATTTTATTCCTTATAAAATTCCTGGACGATATGTTAGAAAAATAAAAGATCCTCAATTTCATTCATCAGCTAACTATGTTTTGGGGCAAATAGTATTTCCATTATATTATGCTATTCTTATTGTTTTAATATTTTTGTTTATTCCGGGAATAGTATTACAATTAATATGCATATTCTCACTTCCTCTTTCTGGTATATTTGCCTACAATTATTATATTTGGATAAAAAAATTTAAAGGGAAATTAAGGTTCTCATTTTTGCTGCGAAAAAAAAATAATCAAGTTTATTATCTGGTTCAAACCCAAAAAGAGATTGTTACTCTAATGGATAAATTAGTTACTAAATATATAAATCAGAAACTAAATTGAATTTTAAAAATAAGATTATTTGGATTACAGGGGCCTCTTCTGGTATAGGGAAATCGTTAGCTACAGAATTTTCTAAGTTGGGGTCCTGCATTATTCTTTCATCAAGAAATAAGGAAAAATTGGTTGAATTAGCCAGTCAACTTATTAAAGAGTATAAAAATGAAATTGATGTGATACCTTTAGATATTTCTGATAGCCAGAGTATAAACGAGGCATATAAAATAGTTAAAAGCAAGCATAAGAAAATTGATATTTTGATTAACAATGCTGGTGTTAGTCAGCGTTCATTAATTATTGAAACACCTATAGAGGTTGACCGTAAGGTTTTTGAGATAAATTATTTTGGTACTATAGCCCTTACCAAACTAATTTTGCCTTGGATAATAGATACTGGTGGTGGGCATATTGTTGTTATAAGCAGTATCGTTGGCAAATTCGGATTTCCACTCAGGTCTGCTTATTCGGCTTCAAAACATGCATTACATGGTTTTTTTGAAACATTAAGAAGTGAATTAATCGATAAAAATGTCAAAGTTACGATAGTTTGTCCGGGAAGAGTAGTTACTAATATTTCTGTAAATGCTATTACAAAAGATAGCAGCCGGTATGGGAAAATGGATGTAGGACAAGCCAAAGGGATTTCATCAGTTAAGTGTGCGAGAAAAATTATTCGTTCTGTAAAAAAGAACAAAAAAGAAGTTTTAATTGGAGGAAAGGAAGTTTTTATGGTTTATATGCGAAAGTATTTCCCAGGAATATTCTATAAATTATCTTCACGGGTTAAACCCACCTGATTTTTTCTTATATTCGCAAATTTCTAATATTGATTAGTTTGTAATGAAAGAAAAGATAATTAGTGGAATTCAACAGATAGGTATTGGCGTTTCAGATGTTTATGAAGCTTGGAAATGGTATAGAAAGTATTTTGGGCTTGACATTAAAATGTTTGAGGAAGAAGCTGTAGCCGAGCTTATGCTACCTTATACAGGCGGAGAGCCACAGGCGCGACATGCTGTTTTGGCCATGAACATGCAGGGTGGGGGAGGATTTGAAATATGGCAATATACAAAACGGTATCCAAAACAACCTGATTTTGAAATACAACTCGGTGATCTGGGCATTTTTTCAGCCAAAATAAAGTCCCGAAATGTTAAGGCTGCCTATAATTTTTTTAAATCGGAAAAAATAGAAATATTGGGAAACTTGAAAAAGGACCCACATGGAGGAGAACATTTTTTTATTAGGGACCCTTATGGTAATATCTTTCAAATTGTACAGGGGAAATACTGGTTTTTAAAAAATAAAAGTTATACAGGGGCTTCTTATGGAGCAATGTTGGGTGTATCGGATATCAAGAAAGCGAAAACGTTTTATGAAGAAATACTTGGATATGATAGGATTATATATGATAAGACAGGTTTTTTTGACGATCTTGCTGGTTTGCCTGGCGGCAAGGAAAAGTTAAGGCGGGTATTGCTCCATCATACCAAACCCCGTGCCGGGGCTTTTAGTCCTATATTTGGTTTTAGTGAAATTGAAATTATTCAATCCATAGAACGCACACCTAAAAAAATATTTGAGGGACGATTCTGGGGTGACCTTGGCTTTATCCATTTATGTTTTGATATTCATGGAATGGAACAGTTACGCGAAGAATGTAAGGTTAAGGGGTATCCTTTTACTGTTGATACCGGGGATACATTTGATATGGGTGAAGCTGCCGGGGCCTTTTCTTATACAGAAGACCCCGATGGTACTTTAATTGAGTTTGTAGAGACTCATAAAATACCTATAATAAAGAAATTGGGACTTTACCTAAACCTCAGGAAAAGAAATCCGGAAAAGGCTCTTCCTCGTTGGTTATTA
>CAZWGG010000859.1:0-2422 GCA_964633305.1 uncultured Bacteroidales bacterium | reverse complement strand
TACTATGGGTGAAACGCTGACAATTACAGAAAAAATTGAGTACAAACTCACAACACCGGAAGAAGCAGATATTCTTTTAACCATCGAAAAAGAAGGCTAAAATCTGGCGGAAAATTAGGTGATTGCTTCGAATACTATATTAAATCAAAGACATGGAAGACAATCCAAATATGATTGAATTACTGATAGAAAGAGCTGGTGAATACAGTAAGTCAAGCTATGAGCTGTTGAAGCTTAAAACCCTGAATAAAACTTCGGATGCGGTTTCGTCAATTATACCTCTTACAGTATGGTATATCCTGATTGCTTCATTTCTGCTTTTTTTAAATTTAGGAGTTGCGTTTTGGGTTGGAGAAATCCTTGGCAACATCTTTTATGGGTTCTTTGCCATAGCAGCGTTTTATATCGTTATGGCGCTTGTCTTTCGTTTATTTTTCTATAAATGGATGAAGCGGGCAATCGAAAATTATATCATTAAGAAAGCTTTAAAATAGAACCCGATGCAAAACATAAGCTCAACAATTGAACTCAAAGAGGCTATTCGATTATTAGAAATTAAGCAGGCTGCAAACGGACTGCAACTAAAGGAACAGTTTCACCTAACCTATGAAAGTCTAAAACCAGTTAGTTTATTGAAAAGCACCCTAAAAGATATAAGCTCGTCACCCTTTCTGATATCTAATATTTTAGGCACTACAGCTGGTTTAGTAACCGGATACTTTTCGAAGAAAATAGTGGTAGGTTCATCAGCCAATATATTCAGGAAGCTCTTTGGAACAATAATGCAAATTGGTGTAGCAAATACTGTTGCCCAGCATCCTGATGCCATAAAATCAATCGGCCAGTTTATTCTTCAGTATATTTTACGTAAGAAAGAAATGAATTCAAAAAGAGAATGAACAACCAGGTTTTAAAATTACCGCTTTACGCACGGATGTTCATTTTTTTGATTGGCATATTTGTTCTTCTAACCATGCTTTATATCGCACAGGATATAATAATTCCCTTTCTGTTCTCTATCATTATTGCCATTGTTCTTCATCCTGTTGTAAATTTATTGGTTAGATGGAGAATAAACCGGGTTGTGGCCATTATTATTACTTTATTGTCAGCCTTGTTGGTATTTGCAATATTGGGTACTTTATTGTTTTCAAAGGCAATAGGGTTTAAGGAGTCCTTGCCAAAATTAGTCGATAGATTTACAGAAATCTTTAATCAGACCATACACTGGGCATCGGGTTATTTTGACATAAGTTCGAGTAAAATAAATGTCTGGATCCTTAAAACAAAAGATGAAATCATTAGTAACAAAAGTGCTGAGATTGGGCAAACAATTGCTTCGCTGGGCATTGGGGTAATGGTACTCTTTTTAATACCGGTTTACATTTTTATGATATTATTTTATAAGCCCCACTTGCTTGAGTTTTTCCGCAAGCTCTTTGGTCAAAGCAATCGAAAGGAAGTAAGCGAAGTAATCACGCAAATAAAATCGATCATTCAAAGCTACCTTACAGGACTGCTTTTAGAAACGGCTATAATTGCAACACTTTATTCGGTAGGACTTTCAATTTTAGGAATTGATTATCCAATTGTGCTTGGTGTAATTGGTGCATTTCTCAATCTTATACCTTATATAGGCGCCATAATTGCGGCATCATTGCCAATGATGATTGCAATAGTGTCAAAAGCATCACCTTGGTTTTCTTTGTTGGTACTCGGCTTGTATGTATTAATCCAGTTCATTGACAATAATTATATTCTTCCAAAATTGGTAGCATCAAAAGTAAAACTCAATGCGCTTGTTAGTATCATCGCAGTAATTGGATTTGCAGCTTTGTGGGGTATTCCGGGTATGGTCTTATCTATTCCGCTTACGGCTATCGTTAAACTCATCTTTGACCATATCGAACCCTTAAAACCCTGGGGATTTTTATTAGGCGATGAAATGCCCCCTTCAAAAAAAATATTAAAATCGCGATAGAAGACAATGGTATCGGCATTTCATTAGAAGCTTAGAAACAACTTTTTAAAATAGATTTTTCTCACTCAACGTTAGTTGGAAATAATGAAAAGGGTATAGGCTTGGGATTGCTGATTTGTAAGGAGTTTGTCGAGCTACACGGTGGAAACATCTGGCAAGAGTTCACTACCATCAATGCAAAAAGAGGTGTTGGTTTATTTCACCCTGAGAGTTTAAATATTTTATAAAAGTGTGAATGATGTAACATATTGCTTTAGTTATGTAACAGTTTGTATTTTAATAAGATATAACTTCATTCTAGCTGCGATTTAAATGTCTTAAACATAGAATTTTTAATACAAATTAAAATTATGTAAAATGAAAAACTCAATTAAAAAACCAAACAAAATTGTTGTATTAGGTTGCCTGGTAATTTCACTGTCAAGCGCCAACAATTATGCA
>CAZWGG010000858.1:0-2425 GCA_964633305.1 uncultured Bacteroidales bacterium | reverse complement strand
AGCGGTGTTCCGCCTTCAATCGTCGAACAAAAAAACACGCCAAGCCTTTGCATAAGTTTTTTATAAAAGTGTTTGATTTTTAAGGTATAAAAAACACATGCAAAGCCCTGCGGGTGCTCCGTAAACTCCGCAGCTTGTCATGTTTTTTGTGCTCCTCAATCAGTTGTCACGGCAGCTCCTTTGTCTGCGTCCATCATGTTCCGTTGCACTCCACATCATGGCCACAGCCAACCGCTGCCAGTGTTAGGCTCGCCTGCTGGTCGCTGCGGGCTGCGGTTTTGTCATCTTTTTTGTTGCCTGCGCACGGATCCGGACCGAAAACAAAAAAGCCGCCAAAACCTTGCTGTAAACAGTAGCTGCAAAACGCCTTCGTTCCTCAGTCTCCTTTTTGCACCACCCTTGCTCCACTCGCAGACGGCTCGCACTTCGTTCCCTGAGTGTCCGCAAACCGCTCCGTTCGTTCCTCTCTCCGCTTTTTGCAGCCACTGGCCAACGCTAGCTCAAGGCTGTTTTTTCCTGCTTTCTCCCCTCGCACCAGTACCAATAATCAGCAGTTGGACAAAAAAAAGAAGAAGAAACCAACAGTTAAAAAATCAGCATTCCAGGAACAAAAACCAATAAAAGAAAAGCAAAGATAAGTTCCAGGCTGACAAAGCTGCAAGGGTATATAAACGGCTCGTACCTCGCCGCCCTTGCACCTTTGCATCCTTCCACTTGAAATAAAGCTTTCTTTTTTCGGTTTTCTTTTGAAAAAATATAACTGTTATTTTTTCTTTTAATTGAACCATCTGAAAACCTTGAAAGAAGTACAGAAGCTCCAAACCTGCACGGACGCCCCCATCCCTGACTTGGCCGGACAGCGGGCACGGAGCGCAGCCCGGAGGAACGAAGGGCGAGAACGTGCTTAACATAATTTGGTTATATGACTGCCGAAAACACTATCATACCGCTGAAAATAGGCTGTTATATAACTACATGTTATGTTAAAGCTGGCTGGACATGGCAGGGATGGGGGATTAGAAGCACCTGCCTAAAAACACTCAATTAAAAGTTCAGTTAAAAGAAAAAAAACTGTATTTTTAGGGGCAATTAACGTTCTTTGAGACAGCAGTTTTTAGGGTGGTAAGGAGCCTGAAGAACATCAAAAAATCTGCGTAAGTTGGTACGATTATGGAGCAAGAATGTATGACCCACAACTCGGGAGGTGGCATACTATCGATCTAATGGCCGAAAAATATCCAAGTATAAATCCTTATAATTATGTTTTAAATAATCCAATAAAATTAATGGATCCTAATGGAGAAGATCCAAGAGAAGCTGGTACTGTTTTAAATATTGATTTTAGAAATTCCCTTGTTGTTTATTCAAGTCATAGTGGCAAAATATATCCAGGGGAAAAAAGAATGATTTATGATAAACAACTCTACGATAAAGCAGACGAAACAAGTTTTTTGTATACTTTACCTAGTTTACTAAATAAGATGATGAAAAATCCTGCTGGGAGTATGCCTAGTGGATATCTTGATGGCCTTGAATGGTCAACCAAAAAATTAATTATGTCTAATTGGTCAGAACAAGGTGCTTCGGCTGAAGGTTTTATTGGAGCTGCCCAATCAGATGTTTATACATATCTTGAAGGTATTGAGAACGAAAATGGTGTCGTTGATAAAATAATCGAAAGAAAAGTTGAAAACTTAGGTGAAGGATTTGAAGCTGAAGTCACTCAGAAAAATGAGTACGAAATATCTTATGATAATATTGGAAATGGTGAGATTACAAGGACTTTAACGAAACAAACTTTTATTGGAATAATAGATAATGATGGGAAAAAACAATATAAAATTTGGGAGATAGATATGAAGGAAGGGACAGTAAATGTTTCTTATAAAGACGTTGAGAAAAGAGAAGATAACACGAAAAATATTAAGTAATATGATACTTTTATATATTACAAAATATCAGCTAATTAGCATAATTGTTATATCCTTACTTTTTGTTTTAAACATTGGATATTATTTATTTAGAGTTAAGAATAAAAATTTTATCACAATTTTGAATACTTTTCTAATAAGAAATCTTTTATTGGTTGTATTCTTATTCTATTTCATGCACTGGTATTATCTAGAGCTTCTTTTCTTTATCCTCACTGCTTCATGTTTTATAGTCTTAATGATCATAGCAGTTAAAGCCATTAGGGCTAGAAATTTTACTTTTTTCTTAAGGATAGATAATCTTTTAGACTATCTAATTATCATTTATTTTATTAGTGTATATATTATTTAATTCTGAAATTACCCCTAGCTAGTCCCAGCTTGCCATCGAAGTAAAAGCATAAAAAAATAAGGCTGGACCCCTCTGCTCCAAGCTTACAACGGAGTAATAACATAAAAAACTAGAGACTGGTTCAAGCTTAACGAAGTGTAGC
>CAZWGG010000857.1:0-2427 GCA_964633305.1 uncultured Bacteroidales bacterium | reverse complement strand
AATTAAGACTTTTTGGACAGCCTCTACAAAAATCTGGCATTTCACTTTCGCTTATCCTACCCTATATACTATAAATACTGTTTGTACAAAATAATGTATATTTTTCTTTATTTCACCACCCATTCATGGATACCAGAGGAGTATTTTTTACCGAGCTTAATCTTTACTCTTAACGCATTTGTCATGACCGGCTCAAATTTTAATTCATCCCATCCATCTTTCGTCACTGTATATTTTGTATTAGCGTTAACCGGTAACCATTTATTGTGTGATTTATATTGTAATTCCCAGGAATCAGGGACACGGCAGCCTCCAAATGGACCATCATCAAACCAATATATCTTAGTATATGATACTTTTTCGGCCTTTTCAAAGTCATATTGGACCCACTCCCATGAGTTTCTTTTTGGCCACCAATGAAAGTAAGGCCATGAATGATCATTTGAATTTTCAGGCTCGTACTGATCATTTAAAGCAATTAATGCTTTCGATTGTTTGCTTGCAGATACTTTGCTTTTACTTGCAATTGTTGGAGCAGGTAGAGGATGAACCCGGGTTTTGCTTATTGGTAGCCATACCATCATTTCACCAGTGCCCCTGTTGTTCCACGAATAATAAGGAATGAGCGTTACTTCTTTTTCATCGAGAAAAACAATTTTATCATCAAGGGTCATTTTTGCCGGTTTTGCTTTCGTTTTTATGGTGTAAACACCATGTAATAATTCCTGGTGAAAATTTCCTGAGATTTCTTCTTCATCAAAAACAAGATTTAAAACATGGCCATCTTCAGTCTCCGGCCATTCAGCACAGTAAACAATAGGGCCACGTTGAATAGCAATTTTTTCTTTATTTGCTTCAAGCTTTTCATTGGCTTTTATTTTGCGAATATCCATTGGTAATTCAATAGTAATAACATCGTCTTTATTCCATTTCTTCTTGATGGTAACGTACCCGTTTTCTTCTTTTGTATGAATATTTTCATTGTTTAGTTTTATGACTACCGGTGATTTATTTTCACCTATAAACTTGTAAAGGCTTCCTGGAATAGCCTCGTTCTTTGCCCAACCAGGCACACGGAGTTTTATTTCAAATCGCCCGGTATTTTCAGGGGTAATTCGTATATCAATTTTACCATCCCATGGGAAATTTGTTTTCTGTATAATTTCTACATTGTTACCATTTAAATCAATATTTGCCGTATTATCAACATACAGGTTTATATAAATTGACTGTTTGTTTTTTGCATAGATATATCCTGGCAAGGATGGCAAGAAACGTGCAATATTTGGAGGACAGCATGCACAACCAAACCATTTGCTTCTTTGATGCTGTCCTAAAGATTCCAATACATTGGGGTAAAAAAAGCTATCGCCAGAGAGCGATACCCCTGATAACAGGGCGTTATATAATGTACGTTCAAATACGTCATAATAGGCAGAGTTCCCATCATGTAAGAACATTCTATAATTCCATATAGCATTCCCTATTGATGCACAAGTTTCACAATAAGCAGACATATTTGGAAGATTATATGGTTCTTTGAACCCTTCATTTCCTCCTGAAGCGCCTATACCACCTGTAATATACGTTTTTTTCCAGACAATATCTTCCCATATTTTTCGAATTGCCCGAATGTATGATTCATCATTATACAAGGCTGCAATATCTGCCATTGCAGCATACATGTATGTAGCCCTAACTGCATGTCCGACACCCTCTTCCTGGTCAATTACTCTTTTATGCGCCTGGTTATATTCATTTCCACCAGGTCCACGGACATCAAGAAAGAATTTGGCAAGATCCAGGTACTTTTTATTACCTGTAGCTCGGTAAAGTTTAACTAAACCTAATTCAACTTCCTGGTGTCCGGGGTAATCTTCAAGTTTCCCCTTCCCGAAAACACTATCAATCAAATCAGCCGATTTAATGGCAATATCCAGAAAACTTCTTTTTCCTGTAGCCTGATAGTAGGCAACAGCTCCTTCAAACATGTGCCCGAGATTATACAGTTCATGACTTAGCTCATTCACCTTTTCCCATCGCTTACTGCCTATCCATTCATGTGAATTATTTCCCATAATTGTCCTAATCGTGTATAAATACCCGTCTTCTTCCTGGGCAAGGCCAACTTTGTAAATTAAAGTATCAATTTTTGCTTCCAATTCACGATCGGGAAATGTTTGTAATGAATAGCTGGCAGCTTCAATAATTTTATAAATATCGGTATCATCAAAAGGATATTGAGAACAGAAAACCCCTTGTTCAAGTCCAGCGGCTATTTCAAAGTTTTTGATCCTGCCGCTTATGGCCGACTGCTCAATAGCTATTGGTATGGTTACTTTATGGTTTGTTTTAATACGGGGAGCCCAAAACTTATCAGTAATTTTTACTGAAGTACAAGGTACTGGTTGTATTGGATAATCTCCT
>CAZWGG010000856.1:0-2435 GCA_964633305.1 uncultured Bacteroidales bacterium | reverse complement strand
CCTGGAAATTATTTTCTGTATCTTTAAATACGATATTTTCAGCCATTTTTTCAATATGTGTCCGCTCTGTAACTTTTTTCAGAAAATTCTCATCATCAACTTCACATATCCCCCTTGATACATATCCATAATCCGAAAGTGTGTTTTCAAGCCTGTATCCCACCAGGCAATAACAAGTTTTTTCAATATTATATATGTTGTTAAGGAATTCAGAAATAGAATGAAAAGCATCATAGCCATAAAAATCGTCTGCATTGATAACTGCAAAAGGGCCATCTATTTTTGGTTCGGCTACCATTATAGCATGGCCTGTACCCCAAGGCTTTACTCTATCGGGTGGACAGCTAATGCCCCCGGGAAGGTTATCCAGTTCCTGAAACACATAATCAATTTCAATATGTTTGGATAAATTATTAAAAAAAACATTATTGAATTCCTTTTCAATATCTTTTCGAATAACAAAAATCACCTTGTTAAAACCTGCCCTTTTTGCATCAAATACAGAATAATCAATAATTCTTTCACCTGAAGGTCCAAGACGGTCAATTTGTTTAAGGCTTCCATACCGGCTTCCTATTCCGGCTGCTAAAATCAATAATGTTGGTTTCATAAAAATATTTTATGCCAAAATTAAAAATAATCGATAATTTGTTCCAAAAAAAATCCGGGACATTCCCGGATTAAAAAAATATATGTCGTTATACAAATAATTTTATTCTTCCATTTCTTCGTCAGTGTCAACTGTTTCTTCTTTATCATCTATAGGAAATTTAAACAGTTTATCATCTATCTCAGAATTTACTTCCACAGTATCAATTTTTATTGTCTGCAGAATTTGCCCCTGCATCTTAACTTCTATTAGAAAAGGCATGACCAGCCCTCCTTCAACTTCTTCATAATTACTTAAATAGGTGTCTAGTTCCTGGCCTGGGTTAGGCCCCATCCTACTAATACTTTTAACCATTATGGGCATATAATATTCGGTATCAATGAAGTATGTTTGTTCTATATCATCCTTTTCGCTGTTTTTGTTTTTAACCAGTTTTATCCTAAAACATTCTATCCCGTTAAGTTCTTCTTTACCTTCTAAACTTACCTCATGTCCCTTTTCTTTATAATCAATAAACGAATCTTCAAAAATAGCTTCATCTTTAATATCTTTTGCCATCTCTTCAGACATTTTTTGAGGGCTACTGCTACCCATAAAAGGATTTAGGCTCCAGCCAATTTCTCCATCAAATGCTTGGAGTACCATCAACTGTCCATTTATATCAGCTTCAACCTTCATTAAATTTGGAGTTTTTTTATAAATCGTAAAAGGAAATTCACCCTGTGGAGTAGGAATTGTCCCACTAAGCTTAAGTGATGATAAAGTTTTCCAATTATCAAGGCCT
Source organism: uncultured Bacteroidales bacterium (assembly GCA_964633305.1). GTDB lineage: Bacteria > Bacteroidota > Bacteroidia > Bacteroidales > UBA10428 > CAZWGG01. Next base: position 1,041 of record CAZWGG010000856.1, on the reverse strand, counting down.
CCAATATTCTCAAAGTATTTAGAAAGGATTTCATCAACACTCTGCGAAAAAGACATCCCAGCGAGTAAACCCAAACCGACAAAAACCGCAAATAATTTTTTCATTTGAATTATTTTATATAGTTAAAATGTTAAACAGGGCATTAAGTTAAACTAATTTTCATGAACTAATTACTATTATTAATTATTTTAATTTTACCTAAAATTTTTCTAAATTTAATGCGCAACCAAAATAACACAAAAATGAAACCTGGTGAAAAATTATTTATTAGTTTATTGTTTTTTTTCTTTACCATCCATACAGGCTTATTTTGTCAATCAGTTGAAAAACAAATCCAATACCTTTCCGGTAAAGATAATGAAAATAGAATAACATGGGATTTCTTTTGTACAGGAGGAAGAAAAAGCGGGTACTGGACAAAAATAGAAGTTCCATCATGTTGGGAACAGCAAGGCTTTGGCAGTTATAATTATGGGCGTGATTATAAAACTTATGGGAAAAAGCTAAAGTATGCCGATGAAAAAGGTATATATAAATACAAATTCACAATTCCGCCATCATGGAAAGATAAGGTTATTTATATAATCTTTGAAGGCTCTATGACGGATACTGAAGTGAAAATAAATGGCGAAAAAGCTGGAGAAATACACCAGGGATCATTTTATAGGTTTAAATACGATATCAGCGATAAACTTAATTTCAATGCCCCAAATCTTCTTGAAGTTACAGTCAGCAAATGGTCATCAAATAAATCTGTAAACGCTGCAGAACGGTATGCAGATTATTGGATTTTTGGCGGAATTTTTCGTCCGGTATATTTGGAAGCCTACCCAAAAGAACATATCGAAAGAATGGCAATAGATGCCAAAGCAAATGGATCATTGAGTGTTGACGTTTTTTTGAAAAATTTAAAATCTCCCCGGACAATATTTGCTGAAATAATCGATAGAAATAATACTATAATCGGATCATTTTCCTCTCTCGCTTCCAAGAAAGACTCTATTGTTTCTTTGCACTATAAAGTTAATGATCCCCTGTTAT
>CAZWGG010000855.1:1490-2443 GCA_964633305.1 uncultured Bacteroidales bacterium | reverse complement strand
AATAATTGCATCGTTCGAAAATTATGCATTGCAAAAAAATATTACTCTTGAATTTAAGCCAGAAGATAAAGAGATTATTGGCTATTTTGACCATGAAAAACTTGAAAAAATAGTATCAAACTTAGTGTCCAATGCTATAAAATATACAAAAAGTTCAGGCTCGGTTACAGCAAAGATTCTGTATGACAGAAAAAAACAATCTTTCGTAAATATAATTGTGCAGGATACGGGAATAGGAATTCCAAAAGGTCAACAAAACATTATTTTTGACAGGTTTTATCGGCTGCAAAACAATAGTAATGGAAGTGGAATTGGATTAGCATTAACAAAAGAACTAATAGAACAGCATAAAGGTACTATAATGGTTGATAGTGAGAAAAATAAAGGAAGTACCTTTACTGTAAGTTTACCAATCGATAGAAGTTGTTATCAGAATATTGATTTGGAAAGCGATTTTTTTGAACATGAAAATAATCCCACAGGTATTTATGACCTAATAGATGAAGCAATCAACACGCCTCAAATAGTTCATCATCCATTTGAAGAAGGCCAGAATCTTGATGAAAAATCAATATTGATCGTAGAAGATAATACTGATTTAAAAAATTTTATAGCTGATATTTTTAAAAATGAATACCGTGTCTATACTGCTTCAGATGGAAAAGAGGGGTACTCAACTGCCATAAAATATGTGCCTGATATAATTATAAGTGATATTATGATGCCTAACATAAATGGCATTCAACTTTGTGAAAAAATAAAAACCAATCCAAATACAAGCCATATCCCCGTAATACTTTTAACCGCTATAAATGAAGATGATGGGAAATTTGTGAGTTACAGAAAAGAAGCAGATGACTATATACAAAAACCTTTCAATGCTTCAATTCTTAAATTACGTGTATCAAATCTAATCCGCTCAAGAAAAAAGCTAATTGAAAATGTTAGCAAAG
>CAZWGG010000855.1:0-1480 GCA_964633305.1 uncultured Bacteroidales bacterium | reverse complement strand
AATTTCAGCTTGAACCAACAGAATTAACTATTGAAGACATTGATCAGCAATTTCTCCAACATACGATCCAAATAGTTGAAGATCACATTGCAAATCCTGACCTTGATGTTGATCTTCTTGCTTCAAAATTAGGAATGAGTAAAACCCAACTCTATAGAAAACTTAAAGCTCTAACCGATTATTCTGCTAACCGTTTTATACGGATGATAAGGTTAAAGCGTGCAGCCCAGTTATTGAATAAGGGGCAGCATAATATCTCTGAAGTAATGCGTGAAACTGGGTATAGCAATCATACCTATTTTACCAATTGTTTTAAAGAGTATTTTGGTAAATCGCCAAAAGAGTATATTAAATATGAGACTCAGAAAAATTAAAGGATCGTTTATTTTTAATTTTAAAAAATAATCCTGTTCTATATATAGAACAAATTTTTGTATTTTTTTTCATTTTGAATCATTTCTGCTGTTTTTTGGAATATTTCGTCGAAATAAATTCAGGCTTTGATTGTACATTTGTTTTAAAATCTACCAAGACCATTTTTATAGAAAACATAGGTTGACAACTGCATTTAGATCAAGCTATGTTAAAAAGTTAAATCCGCGTAAAGTGGTTGATTTCTTGGTTGTTTGGGATGACTTGTTATTATTACTATCAAAAAACAGATTAGGGTTAGGTTAAAACACTGGAGAAGTTTGCAGAAACACTCATATTGTTTGTAACATGCCTTCTCCAGTGGTTTTTTTTAGTTGGTGAAAAATATGAAACAAAATATGGTTGACTATAAATTAAAAATGAAATTGTATGGATTTCATATCTCAATAACACCAACCCCAATAATTAGTTTATTACATTGTAATAAAAAAAATACAGAAGAGTTCCCTTTTATCGAGAATAAATACTTAGAACAAAAACCTCCTGGTGATATCCCGGTAATTTTTGCTCCAGAGATTGTATCTGTTAAAAATAAAACAAGCTATTCATTGGTTATTGCATCTGATGGAAAAACAATCTTTTTTTCAAGGTGCCAGGACGGTAAATCTTACATGATAAACTTTGAAAATGGGGAATGGCATGGGCCTAAAGAATTATCTCATTTTGACAAAAGTATCAATTATAACTTAAATGAAGATTCTTTTTTTATTGAAAAATACAAGTATAGTTTAAGTGACCCAACAATCGTTAGTGAAAATGGAAATATCAGCAAAATGGAATATTATCCCTGTATAGTGAAAAATAGAGCAATGTATTTCTCTAAGGGGGAACCATGGAATAAAGCCAGGCTTTTGTATTCGGCATATAAAAACGGGAAATATCAAAAAGCAATAGATTTAGGATCCCCGGTAAATTCGGGGGGAGCCTTACATGCGTGGGTGACAAAAGACGAAAGTTATATGCTGTTTAATTCATCCAGGCCAGAGAGTTATACAGAATTAGATTGTTGGATAAGCTTTAAAACAAAAAACCAAAGCTGGTCAAATCC
>CAZWGG010000854.1:0-2447 GCA_964633305.1 uncultured Bacteroidales bacterium | reverse complement strand
ATTGAATAACCCGGCCATTAACCCGATAACGAGGCTATGACTGAAACCAACACCCACGATAGTTAATCCGAGAGTAACCAAAATAATAATCCCGGTTACCTGGCCCATTATGCCAATAAAATACCTCATTAATAGCTTCCGGCTGGAATCTAACGCGTGCCTGAATGAATTAGCATGCTTGTCCGGCACAAAAAGAAGAATACTTTCAACAAACATTTTATCATCTTTTAAAAAAAAGAAAGTGATAAAAGAAATAGAAAATACAGCAATAAAAATATTGCCCAGTAAACTTGCAAATGAACTGAAAACATCTGAAAGCATTGAAATATTTAATACCGAAACGAGCTTTTTGGAGATGTATTCAGAAAATGAAACGTTTTTATCCGTACTAAGTTGAAAGTTATTAAATAATTTATCGGCCCTGGCCAATGGATTTTCCAGCGATTTTACAAGTGACTGGATGTTAATGTTTGATAAATCATTGGCTTCATTGGCAATAAGAGGAATAAATACCCTGAAAAAAATAAAAAATGCAATCCACAGCAACAGCAAAGTTGCTAATGCACAGAGCCACATGGGAAGTTTAAACTTGCGGATATGCAGTTTTGCAAGTATTTCAACAACAGGTTTTCCAATAAGGGATAATACAAAGGAAATTAAAATATAGGCAACAATATGTTTAAAGTACCAGAGAACATATCCCAGCAAAATAACTCCCAGAATTATAAAAATATACCTCGCGGTTTTATTCATAAAAACAACAATTACGATAAAAATATAAATTTAAATTAGGAATGTTGTGTTAAAAACTCAAAAATAATTAACAGGTGAATAACTTCAACACTCAAAGCTTTTACCATAGAATGAACTTTAGTATTTTTACCCTTCCAGATTTTTTTACATAAAAATAGTGAAATTCAATGAGGCAATATATCGATTTATTAGATTATGTGATAAAAAAAGGTGTGAACAAAGAAGACAGAACAGGTACGGGTACTCTAAGTATATTTGGTTACCAGATGAGATTTAACCTCGAAGACGGATTTCCAATATTAACTACAAAAAAACTTCACCTAAAGTCTATTATTCATGAGCTTTTATGGTTTTTGAATGGAGATACAAACGTTAAATACCTGAACGATAAGGGTGTGACAATATGGAACGAATGGGCTGATGAAGACGGGAACCTTGGAAATATTTACGGCTACCAGTGGCGGTCATGGCCAGGATATAACGGCGGTAAAATTGACCAGGTATCCAAATTGATAGAGTCGCTTATTACAAATCCCGATTCGAGAAGGCACGTGGTAAGTGCGTGGAATGTGGCTGACCTTGATAATATGAACCTCCCGCCCTGCCATATCTTATTCCAGTTTTACGTGGCTGACGGAAAATTATCATGCCAGCTTTATCAACGTAGTGCCGACATTTTTTTGGGTATTCCGTTCAACATGGCCTCTTACTCCATGCTTTTGATGATGGTAGCACAGGTAACTAACCTTGTTCCCCATGAATTTATCCATACGTTAGGCGATGCACATATTTATTCAAACCATATTGAGCAGGTAAAGTTACAATTAACACGTGAGCCACGGCCATTACCCACCATGAACATAAATCCTGCCGTGAAAAATATTTTCGATTTTAAATACGAAGATTTCACCTTGGAGAATTACAATCCGCACCCTCATATTAAAGGTAAAATAGCTGTTTAACCCATTCTTATGATAAAAATCTCGATAATTGTTGCCATAGCCGAAAATTTTGCCATAGGAAAAAATAATCAACTGCTTTGGCACATTCCCAATGACCTTAAACGGTTTAAAAAAATAACTTCCGGTCATACGGTTATTATGGGGAAAAAAACGTATGAATCTCTTCCCGTGCATCCCCTGCCAAACAGGAGAAACATTGTGATATCCGATAATTTGAACGACAGGTACGAAGGGTGTATTATGGCTTTTTCAATAAACGAAGCTATAGAGTTATGTGACAAAAACAACGAAAACTTCATAATTGGCGGGGGGTCTGTTTACAAGCAGTTTTTACCTTATGCTGTCAAGTTATATTTAACGGTAGTGCACAAAAACTTTGAAGCCGACATTTTTTTTCCGCCGGTAAATTTTAATGAATGGAAAGAAATTGAACGGACCGAAAAGATTTATGATAAAAAGAATGACTTTTCTTATTCTTTTGTTACCTATGTTAAAATGAAACGAACATGAATTTTAGCATTCTAAAATACACACAAGAGAATGATTAAAATTCATCGAGAGTTCCATCTGACCATTAAAGAATAAATTATAAACAGATGAAAAAGTAAATATTATTTTGTTGTTTTAAAAAGATACATTACTTTTGCTGACCCAAACAGAAAAAGTTCTTTAAAAATATACATTGCGGGGTGGAGCAGTTGGTAGCTCGTTGGGCTCATAACCCAAAGGTCG
>CAZWGG010000853.1:779-2452 GCA_964633305.1 uncultured Bacteroidales bacterium | reverse complement strand
TGGATGCAAGGAGGGCATCCAGGTGTTATGATAACAGCTCCCTTTGTTTATTTCTTCTTTTACACTTGTATGCAAGAAGCTAGGGGAGCAAAGAAATCTAGGAGCAATAAAAAATTGAATAAAAGATATAAAGGAGTCATAGAGATTTTTGAGAATAAGATAAGAATTGCAAAAGTTGCTGAAGAAAAAGTGAGTATATTTTCAAATGAAATTACACAGAAGGACTTAGAGAATAAAAAAGCCAGGTTAGAAAGTTACTTCAATAGAGCTATAAGCCATATACAAAGGCAAAATAATTTTAGATACTTTGATATAATATTCTTTGTATCTACAAAATTTAAGAGATTCTACAGGTTTGATGAATACATAAGGCTAATAGACACAAAGAAAATAAGAAAAATGGAACTTCCGATGATATTAGGAATAAATGAAAATAACAAGATGCTTATTGCCGACCTGGTAGATATCAAATATCTGTTTGTAGCTGGTGAGGCCGGTGGTGGTAAGAGCGTATTACTAAACGCTATAATCCAATCGCTTATGGTATTCACTTCAAATGTTGTTTATATCCTTGTGGACTTAAAGGAAGGCGTAGAAATGTCTGATTATAACAGATTTCCAAACTGTGTAATATGTGCAACAAAAGAAGAATTCCAGAGAACAGTAAAAATATTAAATGATATCATGATTAAGCGACTCAGGATAATAAGAGAAATGGATAAATGTAAAAACATACAAGACCATAACGCTAAAGGCAAAGAGCAAATGAATTATATCGTACTGGTAATAGATGAAATAGCAGAAATAAAATTAAACGCTGATAATAAAAGTGGTAGGAGTGAAGAGGAGACAATGTTATTGCAGATTCTACAAAAAGGTCGCGCCGCTGGTGTACATGTTATTGGAGCTACACAAAGACCAGGCGTTGACCAAATAGATGGGAGTGTTAGAGCTGGATTTCACAAACATATTAGTTTTTGTGTTAGTACACCAGAGACCCAAAGAATGACAAAGATATACGGAACAGAGACATTGAAACAAGGGGAGTTTAAAACAAATATAGATAAGGATATAGTGTACAAAGGATTTCTGATACTAGAGGAAGAGAACAAAGCCAAAGGGCTCCCAGCGTGCAATGGAGTATATGAAACGCTAAGAAAATATATTGTAGATGGAAAAGAATTTATACAAATTAAAGAAAAGGTACAAAAAGACAATAAGCGATTTTGGAATACGCTGTTAAAATATGTCAACAAGAGTAAACCTTTTGAGTTAGCAGCATCATGTCAATATGAAAAGTTTATAGTTAACCCAAAGAATGAAGTAGTAAAGCAGGTTAAGGACATAAAACAGTTAGCAGAAATACCCGAATTTTCTCTAGGAAATGAGACAAATGATAATGGAGCTAACTTCTATAAATTTTTGAAATATGTATTTGTAAATAAAAAAGAAAATGGAATTCTACCAAATGGAATCGAAACAAATTTAGGTATTAAAAAGCCAGAACGGGAGAAGCTACTACAAAGGGGAAAGAATGAAGGATATTTGACCAAAGCAGCGAAAACACGGTATAAAATTAATATGGATTGTGTGAAATGGGATGAACTACTATAAAGGGGAGGTGGGGGCAATGAGAGAAGAACAGTGCATGTGGATCCAGGAAGAAATTAAAA
>CAZWGG010000853.1:0-769 GCA_964633305.1 uncultured Bacteroidales bacterium | reverse complement strand
ATTTCCAAATATGAAACTGGGTATACAACTCTAGAAGGCCAAAGGTGCATTAAAGAGGCCATAGAGAAACTAGAGCAGCTATTTAAACATTATGAATTTTAGATAGGTGCAAAAAGAAAAGAGAGCCCTTTTGAGGCTCTTTTTAGATAATCCGAAAGAAGGTTTTTGATCTACCTATATTATAGCACATGTTCCATATAAAGTAAATAAGGGTAAATTGTGTTATTGTTTTGTAATTTGACAGTAGGTGCAAAAATATAATAATATATACACAACATAATAAATTAAATCTTATTATCGCGTAAGTATGTAAATAGGACAACTTAACCTAATTCAATTATTGAATTAACCTGAGTTACAAGGGGGTATTGGCAAAATACCCTTTTGTAATTGGCCTATTTATATTAACTCCAAATTGTTACCATTGGGCCAAGTGCCTATTTTTTTTAGTATGAATCTATTATTCTTTACCTAAAGTATAACTAATAACAATATTACCATCGGTACAAAAATCTATAATGCTATCATCCAAACTTTTGTAACTTTTTATATAAAATTTTTTATTTCCACCTAATACTACTGTATTTTTTATTAATTCTAAATCATCTTTAAAAATAAAATTAATCTTATCTATAACTTCATATATAGGCTTATTTATACAAGGCAATAAATTTTTATCAATACAATATATGTATCTTTCGGCATTTGGTATACTACCAGTTTCTATAGGTGTACTTGTTTCTATAGGTGTACCAGTTTCTATAGGTGT
>CAZWGG010000852.1:0-2456 GCA_964633305.1 uncultured Bacteroidales bacterium | reverse complement strand
GCTAACAGCCATGCAAAAACGATAACTGGCAAACCCGTACCCACTGCAAACACTACTGGTAGGTATAAACCACTAATACTCACAATGGTTAAAGGAACTAACATTACAAAAAACAACACACCACTGTATGGGCAAAACGCCATGGCAAATACCATTCCCAGCAACAATGTACTCCAATAGCTTTTTTTGCTCCGTTCGCCAATTTTATCAGTTAAACCGGAAAAACCGGGAAATTTAAGCTTTATTATATCGAGCATGAACAACCCTATAAGAATTAATACGGGACCCAGCAATTTTTCGCCCCAGCCCTGAAATATCATGGAGATTTTCATCCGGCTCACCCCTAAAAACAATATAATGCCCAGTGCGGTGTAGCTAATCGCCCTGCCAAGGGTATAAACCAATCCACTAATGAATACACGTTTTCGATTCTCAATATCCCTGCTTATAAATCCGATGGCTGAAATATTAGTTGCCAAAGGGCATGGGCTGATAGCTGTCATCAGCCCTAATATGAATGCAGTAATGAAAGAATACTGGGAATTTTCCAGGATATTTCGTAAGAAATCCATGAAATCAATTATTTAATTATACAATGTGCTAATATGATAATGAATGGACTGTTTCGAGGTTGAAATAATACTTGAAAGCAAATTTTGTATTTCAGTTACCATCAATAATAAGTTTTCATGAAATGGATAATTTTTGGAATGTTTACATAATAAAAGCCAATATTCTGTTTCCTCGGCTTCTTTTGCTGCAATTTTTAACTTATGAATAAAATCTTGTTTACTTTCTCCTGATTGAGATTCCTTGACATTTGCACCAATTGAAGTTCCCGATTTTAATATTTGTCTTGCAATGACAAACTTTTTCTGACTTTCAAGTTCTTCAGAAAACTCAATTATAGCCAATGCAAATTCAAAACATTTATCAAGAATGACGTTCTTCTTATTCATAATTAGCATATTAGAAATATTAGCACGTTAGCATATTAATTCATTATCAAATTATCAACAGCTTTTTTAATTTCTTCTTTTATTTTGTCTGGATCGTGTGCATACATAAAACCTTGACTGGTAAGGTCAATCTTTTTGTTACCGCAAACAACCAATAAGGTTTGACCGCCAACACCCAATTTTTCGGCAATAGCTTTTGTACCGGTATCATCAAGATTTAACCCCTTAAAAGCATATTCGCCTTTTTTTATCTGCTCAGGATATAGGCTTTCCAAGGCATTTTTCGCATTGTTTTCAACAGCACGGCAAGTTGCGCAACGTGCAGTGAAATGAAAGTAATATACTTCTACTTTTGTCGAAGCTGTGCTTTTTGTATCCTGTTTTTTATTGGTTTGCGCACTGCATGACCAACTGCCCAGTATTGCCAGCATAACAAAACTTAGCGTTTTGATTCGTTTCATAATAAATCTGAATTTATATGATTAATATTTATTCAATACCTGTTTGATTTCATCAGCAGATGGAACACGACCTTTGAATTCTACTTTTTCGTTTATGACTAAAGCAGGAGTAGCCATAATGTTGTACTTCATAATGTCAACTATGTCTTCTACTTTGGTAATAGTAGCATCAAAACCATTTTGTTCAACCACTTCCCGTGTGATTTTTTCAAGTGTTTTACACCGGGAACAACCGGATCCTAAAATTTTAATTTCCATTTTTTTTATTCTTTTAAGTGTTTCGGCGAATCACGAAAATTGATTCCAAAATTTTTTATCGTTTAAAGAACAGGTCGAAAACCTTTGAGGCTTCTGTCCAGTTTTCTTTATTGATACAATATTTAATGTAGGGTGCGTTTATTTCGCCTTGTATCAGACCTGCATCTTTTAGTTCACTCAGATGTTGAGAAAGGGTAGAACGCGCAATGGGAAGCTCTTCGGCCATATCGCCACTATAACAGCAACGGTCGGCATTTTTTACCAAATAATCCATAATAAAAACCCGTACCGGATGCCCCAGGGCTTTGGCATAACGTGCCATTTTTTCCTGCATTTCGGTATAATATTTTTCTTTTGCTGTTTCCATAATTAGTATTTCGTCTAAAAACGAAACGAAGGTATGAAAAGTTTCAGAATTATGTACATTTTTTCACTTTTTATTATAAAAATCCTAAATTATCTTTTCAGAAGGGTAGTGTTTCATTGCATTTGAACTGGGAGATTATTTCGGTTGATAATTCTGTATAGTTGATTGTCCCCCGACGGCTTAGCCGGCAAACTGAATTCATTACATATTCTAAATTTGGTATTTCTTGTTATAGAAAATTCCACTTGCACCATATCAGAAATCTTTCCGATAAAATAAGTAATTTTTCTTACTATATCCAGCTTTGAATTTGGTAGGGCATCAATTGCACAAAAAAACTAATTTTTAAATTCTAACACTACTGACCGACTAAATGCTTTTATAATCTTTATACATTTTATTTTGTAGAAC
>CAZWGG010000851.1:0-2457 GCA_964633305.1 uncultured Bacteroidales bacterium | reverse complement strand
CCATTTTATTTTATAATTTTACAGTTACCTCTTAGATTCTGCTTCTTTAAATACCCTGATTTTTAGCTTTTCAAAATACAAACCCTTCGATAAGTGCATAGCAAATTGTCCGGGATGTAGTTCAACCGGGAATAATCGCTGGGGTTTGCAAACCGCTCATATTCCTATATATTGTACACCGTACTTTATTAGTTTTTTCTTTCAAATCTAATCATTTTTTGTATATATTTGTTGTATAATCATGTGTAAGGTTGTTTAAGGATATGGAAAAATATTTATCAATTAGTCAAGCTGCTGAAATTTTGGATGTTAGCCCAGAAACCCTTAGAAGATGGGATAATAATGGTAAATTTAAAAGTTCAAGACATCCAATCAATAATTATCGAGTATACTCCGAAGAACAAGTTGTTAACTTAGTAAATGACCTACAATTAGAGATTCAATACCGCCCAATTTTGCAAGCAATAGAAATTATACAACCTTATTTTGAATCAAATTATGGTAAATTATTTAACTATGATGCAATTAAATATTTAAAACAACTTGAAACGAACTCCATAGATTTAATTTTTGCTGACCCTCCGTACAACATTAATAAAGCAGAATGGGATACATTCTCAAGTCAGAAAGAATATGTTGATTGGAGTATGGAATGGATAACTGAAGCTCATAGAGTTTTAAAAAAGACTGGTTCATTATATGTATGTGGTTTCTCTGAAATATTAGCAGATATAAAATGGGCTGCATCTCATCTTTTTAAAGGTTGCAAATGGCTTGTATGGTTTTACAGAAACAAAGCTAACCTTGGGAACGATTGGGGACGTTCACACGAAAGCATACTTCATTTTAGAAAATCGAAAGATTATATATTTAATATTGATGAAATAAGAATCCCCTATAATGAACATACTTTAAAATATCCTAAAAGAACACAAGCTGAGTCATCTCAATATTCAAATGGTAAAAAGAAAGATTATGTTTGGGAGCCAAATCCTCTTGGTGCTAAGCCAAAAGATGTTCTTGAAATTCCCACTATTTCTAATGGAGCATGGGAAAAATATCCTCATCTAACTCAAAAACCAGTAGAACTGCTCAGAAAAATTATTTTATCATCTTCAAATCCAGATAGTATTATTCTTGACCCTTTTGGAGGTTCAGGATCAACTTATGCTGTAGCCGAAGCTTACAATAGAAGATGGCTGGGAACAGAGTTAGAAATAGAATACTGTAAAATCATTAAAAATCGCTTATTGGATAATGAACACATAAATAGAATTGCTTTTGCAAAGGATGAAGTTGATTCTAACAAAAGACGTAAAAAATTACGAGGTTAATAATCGTTCTAAATCAGATGTTAGCAATTCTGAAAACCGTTTCATATAATCAGAGTAAGGTTTTTTGTTAGCATTTGGAGGAGGGTCTAAATAATACACACCTTCTAATTTCGTTAAAAACTTTGAGTATACCATGAATAAGCCAGAAACGAGAGTAAAACTTATATTGTCGGCTTCTTTTCTTTGAACATCATTTAAAAAAATTCCTATTACTTTTTGAGGATGCTCAACAAACCTTTCTAAAAGTATTTTGTCAATAAACATCTTTCCCATCCTGTCTTTTGATGTTGTTTTTACAGAAACAACAACTTCCTTCTCATCAAGTGAATTTGAAGTCGACTTAACCTTTTCATATGGTGATATTATTAAATCATTTTCGCATTTATAAGTTTTAGTACCTTCATCTGTATCATAAGGGATTTGTAAGACAATTTTTTTGTTTGCAACTCCAATTTCTGTGAAAACAACCTTAACTAACTCCTCAAATCTATTACCAACATGTTTCCGTGCACTATTAGGATTGACCAACAAATCAAGTCCAACACCGATAGCTTGTTGAATAGTATAAATTGTATTGTCAATTACATTTTTATCATCAGTTGTTATATTGGATTTGTTCTTAATCCTAATGAAGATATCTTGAAGCTTATCAAAATTTGATTTAAAATCATCTATGTTGCTAAGGAATAGGTTTTTATTTATCGGGCGAATGTATTTTATTGTACCGGCAATCTCACTTGAATATATAAGATAGTCATTCTTTTCTTCTGAATTACTGAGAACATTTGGTAAATACTGTAAGACTCTTTCAGTTATCTCTTCAAACTCTGTGATATTTTTTTTAACTTTTTGTAAATCTTTATCTAATGGAATCATGTTTTATTTTCAAAGATAATATTTTATCTCAAGATTGAAATTATGCAGAATGTTTTTCATAGTATGGTGTACAACGTTCCCGTGGTATGGTTAGTAAGGGATTGCGGGTTTCTCTCCAATCAAGTTACAACAAAATTTAGAGCGGGTTACTACGCCCCGAAAACCACTGAAACCCTTATTAACTATACCGCATGTTGAACTAAACCGTCCTATCGGCCGGTGGCTTTTGTAACACCGGCCGATAGTT
>CAZWGG010000850.1:0-2459 GCA_964633305.1 uncultured Bacteroidales bacterium | reverse complement strand
TCGAATTGCGGCAGGTAAGGGTTTGCCTTTCCAACAATTTTAACATGATATTTGAGATGATGTTATTTATTTTGTCTTTGAATGACTGAACAGATTTCCGGGATGGTTTTATCAGTAATTTACCCTTATATTTTCGGATATTTTGTGATAAAAAATCAAAGCCATCGTCGATATGTGTGATTTTGGATTTCTCATCAGAGAGTTCAAGGCCTCTTTTCTTGAGAAAACTTTTGACAAGGGGGATGACATGTTCTGTTATCGTGGTTTTGCTTATTGCCGTGATAACAAAATCATCCGCATACCTGATGAAATTGACTTTGAGTTTTTTCCATCTGGGAAACTGCTTGTTAATGGCCATTTCCAGATCGTTTAAAACCATATTCATGATAACCGGGGAAATAATACTTCCCTGGGGAGTTCCTTTTGTCGTTGGATATTGTTTCCCTCTTTCGATAAACCCTGCTTTGAGCCATTTTCTCAGAATGGTTTTATTTATTGGAATGTTGTTTAAAATCCTTTCGTGATTGATTTGGTCAAAACAAGCTTTAATATCGGCTTCAAATATCCATTGGGCGCAATAACCACGACATAATACATGGAAGCATTGCGCTATGGCATCGGCACAAGACCTTTTTTCTCTGAACCCGAACGAATTGGCGCCGGCAGTTGTTTCCGCCCAAGGGCTTAGCGCTATCAGGTGGAGTGCCTGCATTGCCCTGTCATCCATGCAAGGGATGCTTAGGGTTGGCAATACGTCTTTGAAGCCTGCTCTCCCGTTGGATAACTTTTCCCCATTGTATAAGGTTCCAGTTGTCTATCGGTTGTGGCAGTGCACACGATGAATTTGCATTCTCGCTCATTTGCTTTCTTCCATTAACAGGTTCTTAAAAGTTTCTTGCCATAAAGTACCAGACAGAGGTGGGCAAGGCTTTCACCTACAGTAATGTTACAACTGTTATCCAACCCGTTACAGGCTGGCTTTCGCTTTGTCTGTCCTCTCAGTCCGGCATTTTCCGATGCCTTGCGGTTACGGTTTTTGATCCTGCCTGAAGCAGGTAAAAAAGAGTGCCGGGCTTCCGTGTTCCATGTAAATAACAATATACAGGTTTAGGCCCATGCTGTCCACCGGTCGGTCTACATCCCCGTAAACGCAACGTCGAACACGTTTATCCTGCCGACTTACCATTTTGGTACAGGGCGTATCAGTCTCTTTTTTCGCCCTTACGCCTTCTCGATGGTTACGCAATGTTTACATATGTTGGCCATGCCTGTTTATCCCAGCCCTAAATCGGTATGGAGACCCCGAAGATTGCGGACTTTTCACCTATCAAGAAGAATTAAGGATGGAGCTTAAATCTTGATAACAGTATCTATGAAAGTACTTAGTTACAGCTCAGTCATCCATCCTTTTAATTGTAAACTAAGATAATTTACTTTGCAAACATACGAGTTACAGCAAATTTTGGAACGGGTTGCTATGCTCCGAAAACCACTGAAACCCTTATTAACTATACCACGTGTTTAGGTGCTGGGCTTTATTTGTTCATATATTCTATTATCTCGTAAATATTTACCTGGGGTAACACCAATATGCTTCTTAAATAACCTTGTAAAATGGCTCTGGTCGAAAAAACCAATATCTAATGCAGTTCCTGTTACTGATTTTTGTTCCATCAAAACATCTTGTGATTTTCTTAATTTACATACTAAATAGTACGCATAAGGTGATAAACCAAACTGTTTATGAAATAGTCTATTAAAATGAAATTCACTTAAACAGGCAATCTCTGCCATATCTTTTAATGATATCTCAAGATGACAATTATTCTCAATATATTCTTTGGCTAAACTAATCTTTGATGAAATTCCTATATCCAGACTTTCTTTATTACATTCTAACGAGAATGTTTTCAACAGACTTATAATCTCCTTATATAGATTCTTCAATCTAACAGATGATTTTTCATATTCTGCCAATGTATGAAATTCTCTGATGTGGCTCAATAAATCAGATTGTTGAATAATTAATTGAGGAAAATAAAAGGAATTTTTCAGATTAAGTGAAATTATTTTATAACTATGTTTAAAGTTATTCACAGATTTGCAACTATGAGGTTCAAAAGGTTGAATAATGAAAATCTCGTTTCGTTTTATAACAGTTTTTTCTCCTCGATAAGTAAATTCTCTCTCGCCTTGTTCTATAATCCCAAGGTTATAGGTTGTATGAAAATGAACAGGGAAAGCGTTTGTAATTTTATATCCATGAGTTACTGATAATCCTTTTATACCATTAACATGAAAATGTATTAATTTTTTCTGTTCATTTTTCATACCTCAAATTTACAATAATGCAGGAAAGAATTTTGCTAACAATAATAATCCATCCTTTTCAGCTTTTACAGAGTGGTCTTTATCAGCAGGAATAAATCCAACAACTCCTTTTTTATAATTAATGTTGG
>CAZWGG010000849.1:0-2473 GCA_964633305.1 uncultured Bacteroidales bacterium | reverse complement strand
TTATAAAGATAGTTCCTGCTAAGATCAGATAGATTATAGATATTTATAATACCATTCCTTACTATAATAAGAATTACAGAAGTTATTATAGATAAAATGAATGTTAAAATAAGAAAATTCTTTGAGTAATCTTTAGCTTTATGATCTTCTCCTGCTCCAATTCTATTTCCAACCATAATAGCACAAGCATAGCCTAGTCCTAAAAAAATAGTTTTGTATAAACCTTCTACAGTATATAAAATATTATAAGCAGCAATTGATTCTGTGCTTATATGACCATATATTACAATGTACGTACTAAAACCCAAAGCCCATCCCATACTCTGACCGAAAACTGGAAGCCATCTTTTTATATATTTTTTTAGCATCTCTTTTGTGAAATTAAATATATTTTTTATACTTGTTGCTGTTGGGTGTTTTTTAAAATAAGAAAAGCAAAATAATATAATAAACTCAACAAACCATGCAATAACTGTAGCAATTGCAGCACCCTTTACTTTTAATGCTGGAAATCCGAAATTACCATAAATTAAGATATAGTTTAGGATAGTATTGATAGATAAACCTATAGAAACTATGATCATTGGAAAAATTACATGCTCTGTGCTTCTTAATACTGTAGCATATACTATTACTAAAGATGAAATGATAAAGCTGATAGATATTATTGATAAATATTGTGCACCTAATTCTATTACATTTTGGTCATTCGTATATATATTTATTAAACTCCTTGAAAAGAATATTGTAATCAGTGTTATGATTATAGAACTAATTAAGACAAAAGATATCCCAATTCCCATAGTTGAGTGAATAGATTTAATATCCTTTTTGCCCCAATATTGAGCAGTAAAGATAGAAACTCCGCTTGCAATACTATAAAAAAACATTGAATATAAAAAAAAGATTTGATTTCCAATTCCAACAGCGGCTATCTCCTTTTCACCAAGTTGGCCAATCATAATAACATCTAAAAAGTTCAATGAAGAGGAAATGAAGTTTTGTAGGATAATTGGGATAGCAATTGTAATAAGCTTGGGTATAAATTCTTTATGTTTTATAAATAAAGCAATCATATGTTTTGTATTTTAGTCTTTTATATTTGGATATTTAACTATCTAATGCGGTAGTGAGGATCTCCAGTATAAATATCTTCTAAATATAAGCATGTTATTTGATTGTTAATACTTGGAACTATCCATATATATCTAGGTAGAATAGAACTTGATAATTTTCCTTTTTCGTTCATAGTATCTAAAAAACGATAATCTACTAGGGGTTGATTTATTGTTATTACACCAATACCAGTTGTAATAGATCTTTGGGGCATTTAACCATTTATTACTACTCCACGTTTATCATCTGCTTTTCTGACAGATTCATTTTCTGAATAACCCAAAGTTTCTGAGTTCATTTCCGAAATATTGTGTATAATATACTACAATAGTAGTAGTAATAAGGGGGTTACAAAGGGGGGAGACTAATAACATGTTAATATGTAGAAAACCCAAATAGATGTTATTTTTCATGCGATACATCCCCTTCTATGCCCTCTTCTCATAATACTCTATCTTTTCTCTACCTTCTGCTTCAAATACTTCAACAGGAGTCCTGTATCCAAGTGATTGATGCAATCTTTCATTATTATAGAAATCAAAATATTTTCTAATATTCTTAACTGCATCAATGACATTCTCATAATCCTTTAAATACACCTCCTCATATTTAAATGAACGCCAAAGACGTTCTATAAAAACATTATATAATGCTCTACCATGACTGTCCATACTTATACTTATATAATTTTTCTTAAAATATTTCTGTAAACCTCAAGCTGGTAAACTTAACACCCTTATCTGTATTGAATATCACGGGTCTGTCAATTTCCAATGATCTTTTCAAGGTTTTAAAACAGAAATCTGTTTATAAGCTTACGGATACTTCCCAGGAAAATACATATCTGTTATACCAGTCCATAATAGTCAAAAGATAAATAAAACCACTTCTCATTCTTATATAGGTTATGTCTGCACTCCAAACTTGGTTCACATATGTAATTTCTTTTCCCTTAAGCAAATATGGATACACTTTTTGACCTTTTAAAGGCTTACTCAAATTACGCTTGGGATATAATGCTTCTATTCCTATAATCCTCAACAAGCGCTGGATACTATTTTTATTAACCCCTAGGAACCAATTAGCCGCAACCAAACACGTTTAAAATTGGGCCGATAGCCTAACACTCAATGCTTGGATTATGCGGTGGGATTATAACTCCCCAAAATCTTCTTAAAATCCGAAGATTTTGGTGTATCATAATAATATCCTTTCACTTTAAGCCACACTATTAGTTGCCTGGAACCATAAAAAGGAGTTTTCAAATATTGATCATCTATGAGGTTCATCAGTTTGAGATTAAAATCACTAATCCCAACCGGTTTGTAATAGTAAGTAGAACGTGATAATCCTAACA
>CAZWGG010000848.1:0-2473 GCA_964633305.1 uncultured Bacteroidales bacterium | reverse complement strand
AAAATTATCTCAAATGACTATGAATTGAATGTTTCAAAGGATAATGTTATTGAAGTCGAAAACAAGAAATACTTAATTGGTTTTGTTACCGCTAAAGAGCTTTTAGATTGTATAGCACCTGAAGTAAATGGAAGTAGAACATTATATCCGGATGTTTTTAAAAATAACATAAGATTATATTTAGGTAGAAATACTGTAAACGAAAGAATTGAACAAACATTAATTGATGAACCTACAAAATTTCATTTTTATAATAATGGTCTTACAATTACAACAAAAGAAATTGATGATAATTCACGTAACTATATTATAAAACCAGTAAATATTGTAAACGGTTGTCAAACCGCCAATAGTGTTTATAATGTTTCTCGTTCTGTTGAATTTTCTTCCAAACAGATTAAAATTCCAGTAAAAATCATTGTAGCTCAAGATAAAGAATACGAAAATATAACAATAAGAACTAATACACAAAACGGTTTAGACTCAAAAGATTTAATTTCTATTTCTACTATCCAAACAGAATTGCAGGAAGAATTTTCAAAGCTTAATTTGCTAAACAAAACTTTTTACTACAAACGACAGAAATCAAACGAAGATTTTACTTCACTTGATGTTGATTTTATTGTACAAATTGATGATATACTTAGAGCTACCTTTTCTACGTTAATGCTTATTCCGAATAAGGTTTCTGGGTATTTTGATCAAACAACTATAAAATATGTAGACCAAATTTTTGATGAGAGATTTTCAAAATTATATCTTATACTAACTTCCCTTTTCAAAATAATTGAGGATGAAATTGAAACATCCCAACCAGAGTTTAAGCGATTAAAGTTCCATATGACATACTTATTCTATAAGATATGCAATAAAGAGGAGGATTTAAATTCAATTGAAGATTATCTCCGCAGAAAAACCGATGATTACAGCGAAGAAGAAATTGAAGAACAAAACAAAACAATAAATAAAATTTATTCAAATATATATACTATACTAAAGGACGAAGAAAAATTTAGAAAAATTATAAAATACTTGTGTGGAGTAATAAAATTAGATTATTCACATTTATTGGACCTAGATACCAAGGTTAAAGAGAAAGTATTATATAAACCAGTTGAAAAACTTCCAAGAATTCGAACTACTCCAATCTTTGAACAATTCAATGAGAAGTTTACTAAATCAGTTCAAGATTTAATATTATAGATAAAATGGCACTTACATATAAACAGAAAGAAAAAATATCAATCGAGGTAATAAAGACACTTGTAACAAGATTTGAAAGTTTCCCAGAGGATGCATCAAACAATCGAAATGCACCATTCCATGAAGCTTTTCTTAAAGCTTTTTCAGATAAACTGAACGGAAAAGTTTCTGATACTCCGTTTTTTATTAGTCTTAGTAGTTGGCTTCAAGGTTTAAATACAACACTTGGTCAGACTTTTTTTGAAAACGTTGCACATCATTTATGCAATGGTGAAAAGAGAGAGTACACTTCTAAAAAAATGGGTAATCTTCAAATAACACAGACTCAAAAAGACAATGTAACTAACATCATAACTGACCTGAGTAATACAACTTCGATTCCAAACTTGGTTAATGAAAACAATTTAATTTTTCAGAATTTCAACGCAGCCTTAGTAAGTGCTATTGACTTTTCAGCTGATGTTTTTATTGAAGATGCAAATTCTATAACCGCAATAGAATTGAAATCCGTTAAGCCCAATTCCGGTGAAATGCGTGGTGAAAAACAAAAAATTCTTGAGGGCAAAGCCGCATTGTATCGGCAATTTCCAGGGAAGCAAATCAATTTCTATATTGGTTTTCCTTTCGATCCTACGGTTAATCCTGTAACAGAAACTGTTACAAGCTTTGATAAAACCAGATTCTTAGGCTCAATTATTAATATGACAAAATATTTTGCTCCAAACGAGACATTAGTTGCAAGTGAATTATGGGATTTTCTTTCAGGTCAACAAAGAACTATGGAAGAAATTTTAGAAATTATAAATACAATTTCCACAACATTATTCCTTGAGAAATTCCAACTTTTATGTGACAATACAAAAAGGTTGACACCTGCATACAAGGCACAATTAACTGAATGGAATTTAGTTTCAGAAAGCGAACTTATTGACCATAACAATTCTATAATTCTAAACATTCATAACGACAGAGGTTTAACAAGAACTTACAATAAAACAGCATTTGATAGTAAAGGCAATTATAATACTGAAAGATTTTCAACTTTGAAGGAATTAATTTAAAGTAGCCATCAAGCAGTCATACACATTGGCAAGTCGCACAGTCCAAAGCGCAAACCAAAACTTGCCAAAGAGTATGCCTGCCCTAACGCACGAAAAGATTGCCGACCCTGACAAAACAAAAATCGATACTAAATTGATACGTAAGTGGTTGATAATGAATAAAGCCCAGTGCCTAACAGCCGGTATAAATAATTTGGCAGTCAGTGGTT
>CAZWGG010000847.1:0-2491 GCA_964633305.1 uncultured Bacteroidales bacterium | reverse complement strand
ATTTTCAAGGCAAGAATAACGCAGTATTTGGCGTTTTCTTGCAAAGACTATTTAGGGTAATTGTTATACATGAAAATGTGTGATAAATTAATTTTATTTTTAAAACTCATAAAACAATATTTTATTATTACCGGATTACAAATCCTTCTGTTATTTACTTTCAGATTTTAAAATCCTAAAGAGCGGTGGCTTTTATCTTAACCCAGCTCTTTCGAATTTGCAATCAGGGTTATACAAAACCCTGATAATATATCATAAACAGGAGAGATTGATTTCCAGCAGTGACCTCATAAGGGATTGCTTTGTTTCTCATTTCACATGGTGTTAAATTGAGTGAAATCATGCCAGTAATTTATATTTTTATAGGTATTAATCCCTATTATTTTGTATATTAGTTTTACAATTTGAATACTTATTTAAACTGAGAAGTTATGAAAACAGTAAAGACGCTCATGACACTCGGACTGCTTATACTTACAACAGAAATTTTTGCTCAGGATTTGCCCGACATGTATCAACCCATGTTTAATGAAATTATGGGGAATTTTAAGACAATTCGGGGCTCAAATTCAATTACCAGTGGCAAGAATACCTTAAGTGTTATTAACGAGAATAAAATTGCAGTTCGCATTGCCCATAAAAGATCAGTGAAAAATCTAACATTTATAAAAGAGTCTGATGAAGAAAATAATCTGATATGGGTAGCTGCAAATGAG
The DNA here is from genome assembly GCA_964633305.1 of uncultured Bacteroidales bacterium. GTDB lineage: Bacteria > Bacteroidota > Bacteroidia > Bacteroidales > UBA10428 > CAZWGG01. Next base: position 1,775 of record CAZWGG010000847.1, on the reverse strand, counting down.
CTTACAATCGATATGGTAAATAAATACGAAGACGATCTTACCGCGATTCTGGAGTCTTTGCTTGAATTGTCACAAAAGAAGTCGAAAGAATAATCCCTTGCCATCATCGGTCTCATTTTTGAAAATGCGGATGTTTCGCTATCGAAATCTATGAAATGTAGTATGGCTTTCGAAGCTTCGGAAAAGAAGGCTGGAAACGAGTAACTTTCCTATTGTTCATCCCTCCAACTGAGCATAGAATAGACAAAAAATAAATTGACTTTAGCAAAAATTTTATACCTTGTACTAAAATTAAAATAACCCATGAGACTCATAATCAAATTATCACTAATATTGATTTTTATAAGTACATCAACCCGTATGCTATTTTCTCAATTAACAGGTCAAATAAACCCTGATTTATTGAAAAGCCGCTGGCCGGCATCATGGATAACACACCCTCAAATACAGGGTGATGAATATGGGGTATATTTGTTTAAGAAGACATTTAAGCTGGATACGGAAAAAGAAAGTTTTATTGTACATGTTTCGGGCGATAACCGGTACAAGTTATTTGTTAACGGAAAATACGTATGCAATGGCCCGGCCCGTGGCGACATTATGAATTGGAGATTTGAGAGCTTGGATATTGCCAAATATTTAAAAAAAGGGCAAAATGTGATCGCGGCAATCGTATGGAACTTTACTTCATTACGCCCGGTTGCCCAGTTTTCTTATAAAACGGGATTTATATTACAGGGAAATACGAGTAACGAGAGTATGGTTAACACAAATAAAAGCTGGTATGTTATGAAAGATACGGCTTATAGCCCTATTCCTGTTAACCTTAAAGACTATTATGTTGTGGGACCCGGGGAAGAATTCCATGGCAACTATCATCCATGGAATTGGATGAACCCGGATTATGATGTTACAAACTGGCCCCATGCGAAAGAAACCTCTAAAGGTATCCCCTTATTGAGCATTAAAGAATATGGTAACCCCCCGGGTTACATCCTTACTCCCCGCAAAATACCCCTGATGGAAGAAACACCGCAACGATTTGCCCGTATCCGCCGCTCTGATCTAGATGAAATTCCCCGGGATTTTCTTACTGGTAAAAGATCGTTAGCAGTTCCGGCCAATGCAAAAGTTAAGGTACTGTTCGACCAGGATAACTTAACTAATGCCTACCCGGTATTAACAATAAGCAAAGGGAAAAACAGTGTAATAAAACTCACGTATGCCGAGAGCTTGTTTACCAATAAAAATGAAAAAGGAAACCGGAACGATATTGAAGGGAAAAAAATTATTGGTAATTATGATATGGTTATTTCTGACGGAGGAGCAGAACAAACATTTCAAACTTTGTGGTGGCGAACATTCAGGTACCTTGAAATGGAAATAGAGACAAAAGATGAACCTTTACTTATTACCGATTTTTATAGCATTTTCACCGGTTATCCGTTCCGGGAGAAAGCCTCATTTAAGTGCGATGATCCTTTATTTACCGATATCTGGAATGTTGGGTGGCGGACCCAACGGTTATGCGCAGGGGAAACTTTTTTTGATTGCCCATACTATGAACAGCTTCAATATGCGGGGGATACCCGTATTCAATGTTTAACATCGTTATATGTTTCGGGCGACACTACCATGATGCGAAACGCTGTTTCATCCCTGAACGATTCGAAACCGGTCAAAGCTCCTGATGGATTCGCAGACCGTATACTTTCAGCGGCAGTATCCGAATCTTACGATAAAATTAAAGAATTAAAAAATGATAAAATCTATGC
>CAZWGG010000846.1:0-2494 GCA_964633305.1 uncultured Bacteroidales bacterium | reverse complement strand
TAAAGCTTTTTGCAGGGATTGGGTATTTTCCTGGAACTAATCTACCTCCCACAAACAGATCAAGATCACCATCGTTATCATAATCAGCAGCTTTGACACATTTTCCACTTTGAAATACATCTTTCGGAAGACAGCTTTCAGTTTTTATAAATCCTTTGTTGATATTAAGATATAACCTGTCTAAGTAATATTCATCTTTTTTATTGCGATCATTTCCTCCACTAACAACATATAAATCGAGTTTTCCATCATTATTAGCATCAAAGAATAAAGCTCCTGTATCTTCATATATTGAATCAGCGGTCCATGGGCCTTGAATTTTTTCAAATGTTCCATTTTCAGTTTGTATATACAAGGCCCCTGGAGAGTTAGCGGCATTTCCGATAAAAAAATCTTCCAATCCATCATTATTTATATCGCCAACGGTTAAGCCCGGACCTACCTCAGAATTTTTATGAGGGAGCATGGGTTCATATTCAAAATCATCGAACTTATCTTCCTTATGAATAAAGTTTATACCAGATTTCTTTGCTATATCTGTAAATTCGGCCTTTTTAATTACTTTTTCTTTTTTTCCTTCTGAATTAGCAGCATCATAATAATTTAATAACAATGTTTGATCGGCGTTAATGTTTTTCAATACTTGATATCTCCCATCTGGCCAGGTTATTGTTAATTTGTCAATAATTTCTTTTTTACCAAGTCCAAAATGTATTACCGGGGGAACACTAGACTGGTAGCCTCTTGTGAGTGTTAATTCCTGCATTTGCAAAACATCGCCAGTTTCAATTACAACCTTACTACCCAAGCCAAATAAATTAGTTTTAGTACCTTTCAATTTTATTTTCAGGTAATGATAATCTTTTTTTACTACTCTATTTTCATAGATACAAGATACCTTATTTGTATTATTGATTACAATATCCAAATCACCATCGTTATCAAAATCGCCATACGACATTCCATTTGTTAAAGTTGGGTCATTAAAGCCCCACTTTTCAGTTTTATTACTAAATGTCAGGTCTCCATTATTTTTAAAAGCATAATTTTTGATCGGGGTACTTGGAAAAAGTTCAGGACGGTATTCCTTCACTTGTCTAAAATAAATATTACTTCTAGAATCATTTAAAACGTCTCTGTTGTTAATATCCTTTAATACACCATTTGTAACGAATAAATCTTTATTTCCATCATTATCCATATCTAAAAATACTCCACCCCAACTCCAATCGGTATACGCAACCCCGGAGAACAAGGAGATATTACTATATAATGGGATTTCACTAAAAATACCATTATTTAATTGTAAGGAATTTTGCATGTATTGGTAATGAAAACCGTAATCAAGGCTTGAATAAAATGTTTTTCGGTTCATCGGGATAACATTTACCATGCAACGAAAATGATCTTCTGGGGTCATATCTATCTGGAATAGGTCTATCAATCCGTCATTGTTAAAATCTGCTGCATCAAAGCCCATTCCGAAGATTGATGTTTGAAAAGTAGCATCCTTAACAATTTCACTGAAAGTTCCATCTTTGTTATTCAAATAAAAGTAATCCGGTGGGTTAAAATCATTTGAAATATAGATATCTTTCCATCCGTCATTATTGAAATCCATTGCAACAATTCCAATAGACATTCCAAAGTTTTGGACACCAGCTTTGTCTGTTACATTCGTAAAACTACCGTTGCCATTATTTTTATAAAGATGGCCAGACTCTTCAATGTTGTTTTCTTTCATCTTGTCACGATAAAACTCTGCTCCCATGCTAACAAGGACTATTGGATAATTGGCAACAAACAAATCTAAATAACCATCATTATTGTAATCAAAAAAAGTTGCTTGGACAGAAGAACTCTGATCATTAATTCCATAGTTTTTTCCATTTTCAGTAAATGTATTATCCTTATTATTAATAAAAAGTAAATTATCAGAAGGTCTGTATTTAGCTGAAACACATACATAAATATCTAACCAACCATCATTATTCACATCAACCATTGTAGAACCAGTAAACCATTGATTTTTTCCTTTTATACCAGCTTTTTCAGAAATATCTTCAAATTGCAGGTTTCCTTTGTTGAGGTATAATTTATTGGGGACTAAGTTACCAGTAAAAAAAATATCGGGCAGGTCATCATTATTTATATCACCAACAGAAACACCTCCTCCCATGTACATATATGGAAAAATAGTATAATTCAATGTATCATTTTCTATTAATTCATTATAAAATGTAATTCCTGATTTTGAGGAAGGAACTTTTTTAAATGACTTTTTAGCCAATTTATTACAAGAAGCAAGAAGTAAAACTATGGAACATATATATATACTAATTCTCATTATATTAAGTTTATGTGAGAAAGTAAAATTAAATAGTTTATTGTTATTATTAAAACATAGCTAAGAAAAGCATTATTTTATTTTAAAGCCTGCTATTTAGTCTTTGCAAGAAAACGCCAAATACTGCGTTATTCTTGCCTTGAAAAT
>CAZWGG010000845.1:0-2498 GCA_964633305.1 uncultured Bacteroidales bacterium | reverse complement strand
CTGGCCCAGTATGAATATATATTGCCAAGGTTAACCAGGATGTGGACCCATCTCGAGCGGCAACGTGGAGGCATAGGCCTCAGGGGACCTGGTGAAACCGAAATTGAAACCGACAGGCGTATTATACGTGACAAAATAACCCGGTTAAAAGACCAGTTAAACAAAATTGACAAACAAATGTCAACTCAACGACAAAACAGGGGAAAGCTTGTTAGAGTGTCGTTGGTGGGCTATACAAATGTTGGTAAATCCACATTAATGAACATGCTTTGCAAATCGGATATATTTGCAGAAAACAAACTATTTGCTACCCTTGATACAACTGTTCGCAAAGTCACTATTGGCAATTTACCATTCCTGCTTTCCGACACGGTAGGATTTATCAGGAAATTGCCCCATAGTCTTGTAGAATCTTTTAAATCAACATTGGATGAAGTTCGCGAAGCGGATATCCTTTTGCACGTGGTTGACATCTCCCACCCGAATTTTGAAGAGCAAATTAATACGGTTAACCAAACATTACAGGAAATTAATGCAAGCAATAAACCCATTTATATTCTATTTAATAAAATAGATGCCTATCACTTCATTAAAAAAGACGAAGACGACTTGACCCCTAAAACTAAAGAAAACTTTTCATTAGAAGAATTAAAGAACACATGGATGGCAAAACATAACAGTCCCTGCACTTTTATATCGGCCACAAAAAAAGAAAATATTGAAGAACTTAAAGATTTACTTTACCACAAAGTAAAGGAAATTCATGCCTTACGCTACCCGTATGACGATTTTTTGTATTAATATTATCTAAACTTGAATAACCCTAAATCTTACTCTCTCCTTGAAGATAGGTGTTCAAAAATACGCACTGCAACTATTCGGTCATTTATATTATATAGGTTTATTAATTTTACTTAAGAAACCAGATAAAATCAAACCTTATGAGATCATTTACCATTATTTTTTTACTACTTATCACTTATTTATAATCTCATTATCCATGAACTGATAATGGTTTTCGTTTTTTACATATTTTTGGGCAGAAGTAAAAAATGAGGTTATAATTATTGTAAAAGCAGTAAATAAAATTTTAGTGGTCATGATTTTGGTGTAAATTCGATGATAGGTTTTAAAGTTAATCGTTCATAATTTTGAAATCGGATATCTGAAGTTTTTCTTAAAAAAAAGTAACTTCCGAAATATAATCAATTTACTATAAATCAAAGAATAGCCATTTATTAATTCGGGTATTGATCCCCCATTTAAAAGCTATACCCGGGTTGAAATTGATAGTCTTTTTTTCTTGAAAAGTAATACCATCTATCTCTTTTGTATCCTGGTAGATATTGTAACTCAAACCTGAAATTTCTATTCCAAAATAGTTGCCATTAAAATTATTAGCGCTTATTTTATTATTTATATCATCTTTCTTATTGTAGAAATAATTAATCCCGGCATTTACTGACCCTCCGAAATTTTCAATATAATCTTCGTATTTATCATAACCCAGGTTATTTTGAATATGTATTGATAGACCGGGATTAATTTTATGAGCGTACCTAAGACCAATATTTAACATATTGCGTGAGCCATTTTGATGTCCCTGCCAAATATATGTCAATCCAAAGGATGTAACATCTATCGTGAAGAGATTTTTTTCTTCTATAAGATTATAGTTAAGGTACTTGTATTTAAGCTTATAATTATAATCGGATATTTCCTCTTCTTCTTCAGTAAGCTCTGTTTTAACCGAATCCGGTTGCGCATAAATAGATGTATAAAATAGGTTTAGTAATAGAGCTGTAATCGCCAAAAAATAATATTTGTTCTTCATTTTTTATAAGTTTTAATTGTAATTGGACAATAAGTTGTTTCAATATTAATGTTCATTTTGGTTGAACCATTTGCAAAATTATATTTAGATATTTTTGATATTTTTTCTACATTTTGGCAATATGCACCAGGTAAATTAATGACAGCATTCTGTGTTACCAGCGAATAATTATACGTTTCAAACTCAAGGACATTGACAGCTATTATTGTCCTAGAAGATACAATTTTCAGGATTTTCATTTTCTCTCCGGCTGAAAAATTAATTTCCCCATAATTTGTTACAAGGTCAAAAGTGCCTGATACATTCCCAAATGTAATATCAGAATTTTCTGCTTTGCAGCTCATATCCGCATTTATGGTTGAGGCTTGGATATCTGAATAGTATAATCCTAATTCTATTTCTCCTTCAATACCGGATAATTTTACTTCACCAAATGAGTTATGAATTGTATGCTTACCAATAGTATTCTTTATGTTGATATTGCCATATAAGTTTTGAACATTTATGCTATAATTGACTGGAATATACAGTAAATATTTCACACTTAAATTACTAGTAATTTTTACATTGTTTGAAGATTTAAAATAATTTCTGATAATGATAAAATCGTTGTTTTCATGCAACTCATATTTTAAATATTTCAAATCATTTTCAGCCTTTTCTT
>CAZWGG010000844.1:0-2499 GCA_964633305.1 uncultured Bacteroidales bacterium | reverse complement strand
AATTAAAAAATAAGAAATATACCGCAGAACTACGCGGTTTATGGAAAATGAAAAATGGTGTTGCCATGGGGGGGCCCTTTGTAAGCATAACAACTCTTGATAAAAAACGAAATAAAATTATTACAGTTGAAGGCTTTGTCCATGCCGCCGGTCGTAAAAAACGTAATCTTTTTAGACAAGTTGAAGCAATTGTTTTGAGTTTAACTGTTTATGATGATTAAAAAATGAAAAAAATAGGATTAATAGGTGGTATTGGTCCTGAATCATCAATTGAATATTACCGCTTGATAATTAAGCAATTTCAAGATCGGTTAAAAACAAAAGATTATCCGGAATTTGTAATCAGTAGCATAAATATGACCGAGATGCTTAGTTATGTTTTTGCAGATAATCTTGATCGTTTAGTTGATTTTTTAGTTGAAAGAATAAGCACACTTGAAAAAGCAGGAGTAGATTATGGGGCAATAGCCTCGAATACTCCTCATATAGTTTTTGAGAAGTTAACAAAAAGAGTGAAGTTGCCCTTAATAAGTATCGTTGAAGAAACTTGTAAAAAAATAGCACATTATAAATTACCGAGAGTTGGTTTACTAGGAACAAAATCTACCATGACCAAAGGTTTTTACAATAAAGTTGCCAAGAAATACGGAATTGAAATTGTAATCCCCGACCCTGATAAACAAGATTACATTCATGATAAATACATGAATGAGCTGGTTTATAATAAAATTGTTCCACACACCAAACAACAACTAATTGGAATTATAAAAGAATTAAGAGAAGTAAAAAAAATAGAAGGATTGATTTTAGGGGGCACTGAATTACCATTAATCATTAGCCAATCCGATTTTAGTGATTTTCACGTACTCAATACAACAAAAATACATGTTGAAAGTATTGTTACGAAAATGATTGAAGATTAAAATAATTTTGACTATTTGATAATGGAATAGTTATTCAAACTTCCTATACATGTGTAACAAATATACTTTTTGATCTATTTTTACTTAAAAAGTTTAACTTTTTGACATTTTTTTGCGCATAAAGTATTGCTTTTGGATACAGAACATCGATGATTAATTACTATGACATATCGAGATATTTATGGTAAACTAGAAGAGCATTTAGATAAAAAGCAAATTATTGTAATAACTGGAATGAGAAGGGTAGGAAAAACTACAGCGCTAAAATATTTATTGGGAAAAATTAAATCGAAAAACAAAATATATTTATATCTGGAAAAATAAAAAAACATGAAACTAAGAACAACATACCTGGCATATTTTTTCAGATTAACCCTGTCATTCATTAGTGAATAGTAACCTTGCCTTAAATGGTATTCGACGAAATGTTTATAACAAAATCAAAAGATGGTTCGGACACTATTTTTGTACCAGACCTTGATGAACATTATCATTCCATAAACGGTGCAACGACAGAATCAATACACGTATTTATAAAAAATGCACTTCAATATTGTAAAAAAGAACAGGTTAATATTTTTGAAGTTGGTTTTGGCACAGGGTTAAATGCTTTACTTACCTGGCTCGATATAAAGAAAAATGACAAAATAGTTAATTATCATGGTATTGAATTGTATCCCTTAGAATTTAAATTGGTTTTAAACCTCAACTATCCAAAAATCCTTGGTTTGAATAAAAAACAGACAAAATTTTTCCATGAAATGCATAAAGTCCATTGGAATATGGACGTGAAATTAGATAGTTCATTTACACTGCATAAAATTCATGGAGATATTCATAGAGAAAAACTCCCGAAAAATGTCGATATTGTTTACTTTGATGCCTTTGCCCCTGATAAACAACCTGGTATATGGGAAGAAAAAATTTTTAAAAAAATATTTGAAGTGATGAATTCCAAAGGAATTCTTACTTCTTATAGTGTGAAAGGTGAAGTAAAAAGAACATTAAAGAAAGTTGGGTTTGTTATTGAAAAACTGCCCGGGGCCCCGGGTAAAAGAGAAATGCTTAGGGCGATAAAGCAGTAAATGCTTTAAAAACATAGACACTAATTTCACGAATTATCACTAATGAATAATGCTAAGGTATAATTATGACGTAGAGGATAATGAAACAGAATTTTACCTTTTATCTAAGCTAAACTTGAAAGTCTGAAATAAAGGGCAAAAAAAATTCAGGTTATAGCCATTACTTTATTCATGTATTCGTGGCTATTCTTTTGCTGTCAGCCGTGCATTTGCACTGTGCTTCCTTCGCACGCTGACGCATGAAGCTTTAGCGTAAGCGTCCGAAGCTTCGAAGGCCGATGCTTTTTCAATTGAAGCCCTGCAGGGTTATGTATTCCTGATATTGACTTGTGTATAAAGAATAGCTCCTGCAACGTGTCGGGATGACCATTTTCCGGACGAGCATAATGCAGCAATGCAGCGGTTGTCGATGAATAAGATTCAAAGGACAAAAATGTTCATTGGAAACAACAAGTACTTTTATCTGGAACAACAAGTTCTTTATCCAAAAT
>CAZWGG010000843.1:0-2509 GCA_964633305.1 uncultured Bacteroidales bacterium | reverse complement strand
TTATTATCAAATTCTTATAAGAAATATAAACGTTATTGTGCAGAACTTAGCTGGTAGTATTCTTTTATTTCGGTTTTAGGTATTGATAAATAAGTACTTTCTTGTTTTTTATTGTCTTTAAGGGAATTTATATAATTGCATAATTGCCTTATTGAAGGATTTTTAAAAAATTCAACTACCGAAAGTGTAGTGTTAAATGCTTTATTAATCCGTTGAGTAATTGTTAATGCTTTTAATGAATCGCCTCCAATCTCAAAAAAATCATCATCGGACATTATTTCTGATTTGCCAAAAAAGTTGATCCATAGAACCTTCATTGTTCTTTGACTAGCGTCGAGAGTTTCTTCGTCGTTAAGTTCAGATTGTTTAATATCCTTGTTAACATCGACATTTATATCTTCATTTTCATCTTGAAAAGTTTTTCTATAAATCCATTTATCGAGTCGTTTGTTAAGATCAGTAGCAGAAACAATTACCTGGGACAATTCTTTTAAGGAAAGCGCATGCCCCAAAACTTCCATAATTTCTTCTTTGGCTATCGCATCAGTTGATTTATTATCAAAATCAATACCATCAATATTCATGCTGATCCAATTTCTTAATTTCTGCTGACTTTTAAATGAATTTGTATAATAATCCATAAATGTGTTAGCAGGTCCGTAAGCACCAAATCCTATTCCTCCCAAGATAGGAGATAATGAAGATATGAGCAGACAAAAATCAAGTTCTTTATCCCCGGCAATGTTTTTTAACACTTCCAACCCTATTATCTTAGGTGCGAATTGAGTTTCAAAATCTTCTTTCGTAAGGTCTTTAATTGGATTAATGGATTTGCCTGTAATTACTCCTGCTGCATGAATAATTCCGTTCACCGGCCCAAATTTTTCTTCTGCAACCCTCATTATATCAAACATCTGTTCGTTATTACATAAATCGCAACACAGATATAACACTTCTCCATTCTTTTTCAGGATATTTAATCTTTGTGTTTTTACCTCTGTATTTGTATCATCATGAATGTTTTGGTCTTCTGAGATAGTTAGTTGTGAGCGTCCGAGTACAATTACTTTGGCTTTAATAATGCTTAACAGGTGTAAAGCGATGTTAAACCCAAGGTTACCTAACCCACCTGTTATTAGATAAACCCCGCCTTCTTTAAATGGTTTATTGCTTGTTGCTGTTTTTAATGTTATATTATCGTAAACTTGTTCCCATCTCTGCCCTTGTCGAAATGTTATTACTTTTCCAGGTTCTGCAGAATTAATTTCTTTAAAAAGACTGTTTACTAAATTGTCGGACATACCTTCATTAAGGTCAATGTCAATATGACTTGTACAGGTTTGATATTCCTGCGATATTATTTTTAATAATCCGGAGGATAGTGATTTAACCGGAGATATGCTTTCTTGTTTTATTAATGGGTGAAGATCATTTGTTAATAAAATAATTTGTTTGCCAATAATATCGGATTGGTATGCCTTACTCATTTCAAGCAAACTGTAAAAATATATTTGGCAGGATTTTTTATCGAATGAATGGTCTGTTGTATTTGTGATACTCCATGCGTGTATAATACGATCAGGTAAAAGATTGTATTTTGATAGACTGGCAAACATTTTTTTATAATCCTGCGGTTCTCCCGGATTAATTAGATAATGTTCTTGAGAAATTTCACGATAACAATGACCAGCTTCAACACTAATTATTTTTTCGTTATTGGACAAATATTTTTTAGCTAAAGCATTACTAATGCCACAATTGTCGCCAAAAAAAAGTGTGCATTTACTATCTTTTTCCGCAATGTTGTTTCCAATAAAAGGAGAAAGTTTCCATGTTGGTAAATAAAACCATTTTGATATATCCGGATTCTTACTTAATGTATCTTTAGTCATTTTTGATATCATTTTATAAGAATCTACAATGACCGGATATTTTATTTTGTCGAACGAGTATGTTGGTAGAGAAACCTTTTGGCGAGATTCATTAGCATAAAAAACTTTCCAATTCAGCTCTATGCCCAATGCCCATAACTTACCAAGAGCGGATAAAAGATGAAAAGTATCATCGCCATCAGCAGTTTGTACACGTACAAGGGGAATGACTTTATGCCCTTTATTTCTTAATTTATTTGAACGTACAAATACACTTAGTTCCACTCCTGGACCAACCTCAATAAATGTTACATTACTGTTTTCTTTCAAAATAGTATTGATTCCTTGTTCAAATCGGACAGTTTGACGAAGATGGTTACTCCAATAGGAAGGCGATGAAATGTCACGATAGGAAGCCAGTGTACCTGTTAAATTGGAAATTACGGGTATCTGAAGTTTGTTTATTGTAACAGTGGTTACTTCTTTTTCAAATTCCAGCAAAATATCGTCCATCACAAGAGAATGATACGCGTATGAATTAGGGACGATTTTGCATGCATATCCTTCCTTTTCAAGAATTGCCTGAAATTTTTCAATCGGTTCATCTTCTCCGGCTACCACACATAGCTCTGAACTAT
>CAZWGG010000842.1:0-2513 GCA_964633305.1 uncultured Bacteroidales bacterium | reverse complement strand
TTCAGTTGTATCTGTGAGCTGTTTTTCAAGTTCAGCGACCTTTTTTCCAATTTTTGAGATTTTGGCTTTTTTACTTTCAATTTGTTTTTTGATCATATCTTCTTTTGACATGCCACAACTTGCCAGAATCAAGACTATTAAACCAAATACAAGAATATTTTTCATAATGAGCTCTCTTTAATATTATAGATTATTATATAATTTTTTTAATGCTAATTGAGTATTTAAAAATTCCAATATGGCATTGGTGTAATTTGAGTAAGTTAATAAGTATTGATTATGTGCCTGGGTAAGTTCCATACTCGAGGCCATTCCTTCTTTGTATTTTAAATTTGTTTTATCGTATATTCTTTTGGAAAGTTTAACATTCATTTTTTCATTCAAATACTTATCGTAGTTTACAAGCAAATTATTTTGTGTTTGTTGAATTTGTGTTTCAGTATTTTCAGATATCAGTTCAAGGTTATTTTTTGATTTTTCCAATTCTATTTTTGCCTGCTGCACTTTTGAAAGCCTTTGTCCGCTCGAAAATATAGGAACACTAACAGATACCCCAATCAAATGGTTCATAGTAAAATCAATAGCAGCCTTTTCTGTTTTATCGGTATAACTATAAAATGCACTTACAGTGGGCAAAAATGTTGACTTTTCTCTATTTAAACTAAGTTGTGAGATTTTTTCCTGTGTTTGTAACATCTGCACATCAATATTATTTGATAAATCATATTCATTGTTGGTGTTTAAAGTAATCCCCATAATGCTGGCCAAATTATCTTTCAGTATGACGCTATCACTAACCTCGAGTCCAAGCTGTATGTTCAATAGCCGATACAATATCCCTAGCTGATTTTCCAGTGATTTTTTAGTGTTGGAAGTAGATCTCATATTTAACTCAATCTGGTCCACATCGGTTTGTTCGACAAAACCCTGGTTTTTCATAGCCTTGTACTGTGAAAATAACTCATTCAAGTTAGTTATTGACGTATCAAGCATTGCAACATTGCTTTCTAAAACAAGAATAGAATAGTATGTAGAAGAAACTGTTTCTTTAATGTCAAGTACACTTTTTTCATACGAATTTTGAGATAATTGTTTGTATGTACGGGAGGCTTGTAAGCCGACAATATACTCGCCACTAAAAACCAATTGTGATACGGTTATGCCATACGTGGCTGAACTTCTTACGGCAATTGGTGAACTGGCATTACGCATACCTTCAATTGTTTCGTCAAATTCTCCTGGGTGAAGTCCATTTAATTGCTCTAGAATTGGTATAAAACCTTCAGCAAAATTAAAAGAGGGTATTTCTCCGGGAATATATTGATAATCGAATGAACCCGATACCTGCGGCAATCCAATTGAAGTTGTTTCCCATACTTTCTTTTTTGCTGCTTCAATGTCTAACTGTGCATTTTTCACTGTTAAATTATTTTGAACAGCAAATTCCTGTGCTTCTGCCAGGGTAAAAGCATAACCGCTATCTGTCTGTGAATAAGCAGATAGCGTCAAAAACGCTATTGATGATAAAGCTAAAATTGTTCGTTTCATGTCATATAATTTACTCCATATTCTATAAACTCTCATGTTTAATTGTATCCGCTCACGTAGTAACTACCAGAGAAATAATTTTTTAAAAATTAACAGGTGTAACAATTATTATGTTTAAAAAACTTATAAAAAAGATGTGGCAAAGGTATCTATCTTACAGAATTATGCACCGGCTAAATCGGTAAAAACATAGAAATAATCGGTAAATAAACTTTTAAAAAACGTCAATTAATTTACAATGATATTTATCATCGGCATAAGATAATACATATCATTACGAACAATTGAATGCTACGGGCAGAAAAAATTATTTTAGCAATACAACTAGATATCTCACCTGAATGAGAAGCCATTTGATAAAAAAAACTATAGCCAGTCCATCAGTAAATATGATAAAAGCTGAAAGGAAAATTGTACTGAGAGGTTCATCACGGTTAGAAGACCCGATGCCATTTTACTTGGAAGTAGATGAACTAATTGAAAATTGTTTGCTCGAATTTAAAACCCAGTTGACTATTGATTTTTACTTAGAATATATAAATACTAATTCTTCAAAATGGCTGTTTCATATTATTAAGAATTTGCAACTAAAGTATATTGGAAAGAAGTTAATAACCATAAACTGGTATTTTGAAGAAGATGATGAAATTATTGAGGAGGCCGGTGAGGTTTTTCAGTCACTTTTATCAATTCCTTTTAATTTAATCCCCATCAAAACTAAATAAATAGTCTATAAATCCACATACTTTGTTGTGTTTACCCTTAAACAGGTCATACCGGCGTTCTGTTTTCAGGTGGTACGTGTTTCGTCTGCAAATAAACCTTTCCAATTTATTTTCATCGGCAATTAGCACCACGGGTGAATTTTGTCCAATAAGGTTCAATTCAATTGAAAATATGGGATATAAAAGGAGGCTGTCTAAAAAGTAAATTAGGCAGCCTTTTTTACTTCATTCCAATTTAAG
>CAZWGG010000841.1:948-2516 GCA_964633305.1 uncultured Bacteroidales bacterium | reverse complement strand
ATAATCTTTTTTTAAACTACCTATAAGCGGATGATTGAACAATAAATCGGCCCAATTTTTGTTTTGAGGGTCATTTAGTACTTTGTTTATTGCATATTGAAGCAATTTACCTCTTTTACTCCGCCATTTATTAACAACTTCAACTATACCGCTAACAGCAAGGCTAAGAATAAAATACACAAATACTAAAGAAATAACAATTTCAATAAGTGAAGTCCCATTCATACCCGTATTATTTTAATGATTGATAGAATATACCACATTTTTATTAAGTAACATGTTCTTTTACCAGAAAAGATACTCTCTTGTCTCAAGCTTCTTATTTCTTTTTATCTATATCCAAAATACAAAAAAAAGAGCTTTCTATCAAGAATTTCCGGCAAAAGATTTTAATTCACATCTAAGGATTTTTGAAATTGATTAGATTTGGGACAATTTAAGGTTAAATTAAAGTTTTGATTCATAATTTGAATATGCAGGATAAATTGTTTCTTGATTTAATTTCACAAAATAATGAGGATGGACTAAAAACTTTACTTGAAAAGTATTATAATAATCTCTTGAATTTTGCTTTCAATATTATAGGAAATTTGGAACCTGCAGAAGAAATTGTACAAGATTCATTTTTTTATCTTTGGGAAAAGAGGCACAATTTGCCGGAAGAGCTCGATGTTAGTGCATATTTGCATAAAATTGTGAAAAATGATTGCATTGATTGGCTCCGAAAAAAAGTCAACAAACAAAATTTACATCATAGAATATCCCCATCAGAACTTCAATTGGATGAATCACCCATAGAGAAAATTATAAGCAGTGAACTTTCAGTACTTTTAAAAGAAGCTGTTTTGAATTTGCCTGAGAAATGTCAATATATTTTCAGACTAAGCCGTTATTCAAATCTATCGCACAAGAAAATAGCAAATCAACTGGGTGTATCGCCTAAAACGGTAGAAAATCAGGTAGCAATAGCGTTAAAGAAAATCAGGTCATACATTAAAATGCATGGATTTAGTCTTTTAATCTGAAAGATTTTTCAATAAAATCCAATCAAAATATTGGTCAAAAAAATGAAAAAAAGGCATAGTAGCAACTTTTTATGGTTTTTAATTAAAAAAAATTATACCTGTTTAGGGGAATGACTAATTATTTACGCTATTAATATAAACAAGAAAAATTATGAATTGGACAATACTTTTAAAATACCTTAAAGGAGAAGCATATCATAGGGAAAAAAAAGAAATAGAGTCCTGGGGAAAAGCGGATAAAAGCAATAAAAAGATTTTATCTGAAATAACTACTATGTGGGAAGAATTAGAAAAAACAGGAAATGGAATAGAGGCAGATCTAGGATTAGCCTGGGACCATGTAAAAAACAAAATATCATCATCCCGCAAAATAGAAATAAAACCACAAAAAAAATATACATTACTGAAAATAGCAGCATCAATCTTAATAATTGTTTCCACAGGAATTTTCTTCTATAAAACAGTTCTTGATAAACATTCTAAATATATTGAAATAGCAAATAAAGTTAAGGCATTGGCTGAAGCTCAGGATAATCGGGGGAA
>CAZWGG010000841.1:0-938 GCA_964633305.1 uncultured Bacteroidales bacterium | reverse complement strand
AAATTATGAAAATCAAAAAAAGCAAATAGAACTGAATGACGGAAGTAAAGTATGGTTAAAAAAAGGCAGCTTGCTAAAATATCCTAGAAAAAATCTGAAAAATGAACGAAAAGTTATATTAACAGGAGAAGGATACTTTGAAATAAAGCCAAATCCGGAAAAACCTTTTTCTGTAGAAACAACCAAAACTATAGTAACTGTACTTGGAACATCATTCAATATTTCCCAGGACAGAGAAAAAAAAACAACTCGTGTTTCAGTAGTTTCAGGGAAGGTGTCTTTTTATAAAAGAAGAAATGGGGATAAAAAAATAATTTTATTCGCGAATGAAGAAGGCGTTTTTTCTGAAATGGAACGGACTTTAAAAAAAATGGAAATAACCAATCCTAATTTCCTGGCATGGAAAACAGGTAAAATAATATTCGAACAATCCGGGTTACATGAAATCTGTCAAACAATTACAGACGTTTATGGAACAGACCTCTATTTTGAACAATCTGAACTGGGAAAATTAGAAATGTCGGCAATATTTGACAACCAGAGTTTTATGGAAGTATTAACAATAATAGAACATACGTTAGACATAACACATACTAAACACAATGGGAAATACTTATTAATCTCTATCAGCAGATTATTATAATAATATTACTGACTATTCAGTTTGGTGATGTTGTTATCTGCCAGGAGATTAACATGAACAAAAAAATACGCTTTAATGATAAAAACCAAAGCATTCAAACTATAATAACAACCTTAAATAACCAGGAAGGAATATTTGTTTCACATAATTTTGATAAAGATTTGCTAAATACTATTATTAATCTTGAGGATAATGCTATTACAATTAAAGAGCTTCTAAAAACTCTTGAAGAAAATGTAAATATAAATTATGAAGTTTTAGGTAAGCATATTATTCTTAAAAGAAAAAGCACAAA
>CAZWGG010000840.1:0-2516 GCA_964633305.1 uncultured Bacteroidales bacterium | reverse complement strand
CCTCTAATTCATCACATAGCTTAAAAAAAGGAGATGCAATTATTAAATCGGACAAGAAGCTAATTAACTACATAAAAGACCAGGATATGATAAAGTTTAAGAATAACTATAAATTAGGAGGAACATCATTTATTCCATATAAAAACAGTGGTTCTTTTTCGGAATTTTTGTATAATCATGACACAAAAAAATGGCAATATATAATATGTTATAAACAGGTTGAGAACAGTTACTTTACAAAAGAAATTAGCAAATATATGCCACCTCTTATGTTCAAAGAAGAAAACCAGGAATGAGTTGTCTTGTTTTTTAGTTCGTAACCGGTAATCGAGTAATTTAGGATAAAGTACCAGATTAAAAAAATAAAACATGAGATGATTTTGTCTGGAAATTAAGATATCATGTTTTATTAAAATGTGAATTGATTAACCGTAATATTCTATCTGGCCTTGCAGGTTTAGGCAAATAATCATCTAACCCTGCAGATTCAACTTCAAGTTTGTCTTTATGCATTGCATATGCTGTATGGGCTATAATAGGTAAATTTGGATATGTTTTTTTGATTTGTTTTGCTGCTTCAATACCATTTAATTCAGGTAAACGAATGTCCATAATAACAAGATTAATATCTTTCAAATTTTTGAGGATGGCCAATGCTTCTTTACCTGTTTTGGCAATTATTAGTTTTGTATGAGTTGGGGTTAAAACAGCTTTAAGGAATTCAATGTTTATTTTGTCATCTTCAACAATGAGGATTTTTTTTTCTCTCCAATCGAATTTTGTTTTTAAACCTTGTTTACATTCGGTACTTCTTTCCACTGGAAAAGAAAATGGTATAGTGAAGTAAAAAGTTGCCCCTTTGTTCTTTTTTGATTCAACCCATATTTTACCTCCGAGTTTTTCTACAATACCCTTTGATATGGTTAGTCCTAAACCGGTACCATTAAATCTTTTTGTTTTTGAATCGTGTTCTTGCCTGAAACGTTCGAAGATCAACTTATGTTTCTTACGTGCAATTCCAATACCCGAGTCACTAACAAAAAAGAGAATTTCTTTGCTGTTTCTCAGTTCAAACCCAAATTCTATTTTTCCATGCTGTGTAAATTTTAATGCATTAGATAGGAGATTGAACAAAACCTGTTTGACTCTTATTCCATCAGTTCTTATTTTTGTGTAATAAAAATTTTTGTTTTTCTTGCAAATAAGCGCCAGTTTTTTTTTCTTCATTTTTTGAAGCTGATCATAAAATTGTTCATACAATTCATCCAACAGGTTATTTAGATTGACTTCTTTAACATTTAAAGTAAGTTGGTCAGCCTCAATTTTTGAGATATCAATTATGTCATTAATTATAGTAAATAATTGGTTTGCACCTGTATGAATATAATCAATATATGCTTTTCTTTTTTTATGATCAAGGTTTTCATCACCGAGCATTTCCGAAAAACCTATAATTCCATTTAAAGGGGTACGAATTTCATGGCTCATATTTGCTAAAAATGCCGATTTAAGCCTGTCACTATCTTCCGCTTTTTCTTTTGCCAGCTTAATTGCATTTTCAGTTTTTATTCTTTCAGTAATATCGGAAATAACAGTAATAAATCCCTGAAGTTTGCCTGTATTGTCTTCCAGGTAATCCCAATCTACCTGAACATCTATTATTTTACCTTCCCAAGTAATATTCTTACCATAAAAAGCTGTTGGTTCAGGACGTGTTTTAATAATAGATTTGAAATATCTTCGAGTCTCTTTCTTTGCTTTTTCTGTAGATTGTAAATCGAAAATAGATTTTCCGATTAAATCGGTCAAATTACATTTTAGTATTTTTGCATGCGAAGCATTTGAAAAAACAATTTCACCTTCGGTATTTAATTCATCAACACCATACGGAAGTGTGTTTACAAGTCTCTGGTACCGTTTAAGGCTTTCTAATAAAGCTTCTTTTGTGTTTTTCAAATCTGAAACATCAGTAGCTATATGTATGACCTTTTCTATTGTTCTATTTTCATTTAGCATTGGAGTGCATGATACCAGGTAAGTTCCATTTAATGCTTCTACCTCCATTTCCTGGGTTTCAAATCTTCCTGTACGAAGTAGTTTTTGCATCGGACATATACCAGGAATTTGATCGGAATTTTTTTTATGAAAAATTTCATGACACTTCTTTTTTTGTAATTCCGAAAAATTTATTCCTGTAGTTTTAATGACAGATTTGTTTGCCGTTACGATATTTTGATCTTTATCAATAATAAATGCGGGCTGCCCTATTGCTTCAAAAATATCTTGCCATTCTTTTCTTGCTTTGTGAAGTTCGTCAACTGCAATTTTTCGTTCGGTAACATTTTCAATCACATTTATTATTTCACCCCCGGGCAATTTATATATATAGTTTTCCAGCCATTCGGAATTTTCCCCAATTTTTGTATACATGGCTTCAAGAAAACGAGGCTTCCCGGATTCATAAACCTTTCTAAATTCTTTTAATAATCCATTTGATTTATATTCAGGGTATACAA
>CAZWGG010000839.1:0-2526 GCA_964633305.1 uncultured Bacteroidales bacterium | reverse complement strand
GCCAGTTCCTTGGCCGCGACCACGTAGGTCTCCGCCGGGGCGTCGTCGTCCTCGCTCATGACGCGGTAACCTAAGGCCTTGAGGAACGTGTAATTGCGCACCCCGGAGATGTGTTTGAAGATGTTGTTAAAGACGTACTTGGCGAACTCTTTCTTCTTGACGGTGTTGGTCGCCTTATCCAGGAGGTCGTTGTCACACAGGATGTCCATGAAGACACGCTCGATGGTGCCGGAGGCCAATTTGGCGTTGAGGCGCTGGCGGGTGGCCTCGGTCCAGAGGTCCTGGTCTTTGTCGCGGTTCTCGTAGGTCAGGTGGATAAAGCTCGTGCCGTAGGTGTCGCGCAGGTACTGGAGGTTTTTGGCGTTGATGTCGAGGTTGTAGTTGGGGGTATGGGGCTTGCCCTTGCGCACGACCCCGGAGTCGTCGATGAGCATGAAGATGATCCTGCGGTTGAAGATGCGGCCGTTCTCGAGCTCGGTCTCGATCTGGTCGAGGGTCGCCTGCGGCCTGTCGATGGTGGCCATGGCGATGACATCGACCTTGGGCCGGCCCAGCTCATAGAAGCGGTTACCCAGGCCGGCGGAGCGCCAGATGCGGCGCTGCATGTCCCAGCGGGTAAAGCTCTCGTGGACACGGGTGGTCAGAAGCGTCCTAGCCGTCTGGTCGCGCAGGAGCGCCAGAAGCTTATCATCCATCCGGGTCCGCCAGAGACTGCCGAAGCCCTTGGAGGCCGCCTGCAGACGGATGAGATGAGCCAGGCCCTCATTGGTCAAGGCGAGGGCGCGCCGGGCCTTGTCCTTGGCGGCGAGCTTCTTGGCATCGTACTCGTTGTAGACGTAGAGGCGGCCGTCAGGGAGCTCGCTGACCGAGAGACCCGCGCCCTCGATGTGGTCGAAGACGTTCAAAAGTCTCAGGAGGCGCTGTCTCTGGGCCCTGGTGTAGGTGCCGTCGATGACGGCGGCCGAGCGCAGGCCCAGGACCGTCTCGAAGAGCTCAGGGCATTCCATGACGAGAGCGACGTCCGCCATGGTGAGGCCGGCGGTCTCGGCGGCGATGCGCAAGGCGCGGGAGGCGCTGACCGCCATGTCGCGCCGGAGGCAAAAGGCAACAAGCTCCTTGTCCTTAGGGTACAAAACCTCCAGATCGATGTTGACCTCGGCCAGGAGGCGGGCACCGAGCCTGGCCGCGGGCTTCTCCTTGTAAGAGGTCAGTATGTCAAGCTCGGCAGCCACCTGGCGGCGCTTGTCCACGGAGAGGCTCCTGAAGTAGGAGAGCATGAAGAGGTAACCCATCTTCTCGGCAAAGGGCTGGTCCTTGTAGAGCTCTGCGGCAAGATAACCGCTCATGAGTAAGCTTAAGGTCTCGATGCACATCGCGGCCTCGGGGTTGAACTGGGCCCTGTTGTCGGCGAGGGCGTAGCGGGCGTCTATCCAGTAGCCGGCGACGTTGAGATAGCCTAAGTCGCCGTCCACGATGGCGCCGGACTCCTTGAGATGCTCAAGAGTGCTTTCGAGCTCCAGGGGCAGATTGAGGAGCTGATAGGTGAAGACCTGGGAGACGATGGCGGGGTAGGCCTTGTCAAAGGCGCGGGCGGCGAGAGCGTCTTCCTTGTAGGCGGCTCCTTTGTTGTTCAGGAAGGCGAGGGTGGCGCCCAGGCTGGGGTTGTTGTCGGGGCTGATAAAGTAATAGATCTTCTTACCCTTGGAGACGGTGACGCCGTAGGAGTTCTCCAGCGGGCCGGCGCGCAACCTGCCGGCCTTGACCACGGCCTCCAGACGCTTGGCCCTGGAGGACTCCCCTGTCTTCTGGTAATGCGTCAGCAACTGCCTCAGGACCTTCTTGACCTCGACGGCCAGGGCCGGGTCGCCCGACTCGTCCTCGAAGCTGCTGATACGGGTCCAGGCGCTCTTGTCATTCCCCTTGCCGGTGGAGATGAGCCCGGCGACCTCCCGGCGGGCCTCATCCTGGGTGTGGCCCGGGCGGGGCTTGGCGGAGGCGGGGGAAGAGACCGGCGACGACACCCTCTCCCCTTCTCCGCCCTTCTTCATCTCCTCGATCTTGGCGACGAGAGCGTCGATGAAGATCCAGGTCGCGCCGTTGTGGGTGACGCGGGCGCTGAGGGCATGTGCCATCGGGCCCGCGCGCAGATGACCGGCGCTGATGATGGCCGTAAGCTCCGCGAGCTTGTCCTGCTGGTGGGTGGTGCTGTAGTACTCCAGGACGGGCGCCACGTGCGAGTGATCGGGGAGCAAGGCGAGGAAGCCATCCGCGTCCGCCGCGACTATCGCAAGGGCCTCGGCTCTGGCCGCGGCCGCGTCATGGCCGGAGCGCGGGTGGACGGAGGCAAGAGAAGAGGCGGGTGAAGAAACAACTGTATCGCCGGCGATTACTGTCTGGGTGCTCAAAGGGGCGGCGTGCCTGAAGAGGAAATCTCCTCGAGGCAACGCGGCCGTGTGATTGATAAAAATCCTGGCCTGGACATCTTCGGGAAGTCTCGCCAGCGAGAACGGCGTCGTATGGTTGCTT
>CAZWGG010000838.1:0-2532 GCA_964633305.1 uncultured Bacteroidales bacterium | reverse complement strand
TTTTATTATTGAGGCTAAGGATAAATCAACTTTTGGTTTTTTTTTCCAAATAAAACAATGCTTACACTTCGAGTTACATCTATTTGTTGAGTAAAGCATTAATGATCCAACAGACTTATGCCTGGGCCTAAGCTGATTGTTCGAAAACATGGCACCCCTTACTATATAGTCTTTTTTTCTATACATTTTTCAGTGATTAAGGGTAAGACAGGCTCAATTATAAAATCCCTTATTTTTTAATGCGAGGTATTTTTTTATTTCCCCTTTTGGTATAAGTAATGTATAAAAAATATAATGAGGTTATTCATTAAACTTATTTGACAAGAATGAATAATAGGTTAAAAGAGAAATAGGTGAAAAACTTACATAGTTAGCTGGATGCCTAATATACTGCCAAAGCTTACCCTGTTTTTAAATAAAGTATAATTGTTACGGTAGTCGGATGTCACCTGTATCTCAAAAAGTGGTTTAAATAAAACTTTCCATCTTGAAGATATACTATATGTAAATAATCCGTTTATCATTAAATCAACTCCCATTTTTTTTAGTGCAAGGTCATTAACATCGATTATTGAATATTCTTCGCGGTTTTTATTGCCAATTCCTTCTGCGCTGAGCAAGAAATTAATCCATAATCCTATACCTACACCTAATTCAGTTTTTTCAGAAAGTTCTGTTTGCCAGCTATGATGGATTGGTATTGTTAAGTATTGATATTTATTTATTTGCTTTTCAAAAACATTGGTAGAATCAACTATTTGGGTTGTATCAATTGGATCTTTAATTGCCTGTTTATATACAAATTCATTATTATCAAGCCGGTATTTTAACCCCACCCCTAATGATGCAACAGAATTATTAAAACTTTTTGTTGCCATTACACCGAATGACCAATAACGGCTCATTTTTGTTGAGGTTTGAACTTTTATATCATATTGTGGATCAAAATTTTGAGGTAAACCAAGGTTGTTATTATAAAAAGCAGTTTTTAAAAATAGTTCTATGGTACTTTGCGACTTTTTAGTGTTGGCTTTGAGTTTTTCTTCGTAAACAGTTTTTACAATGGTATCATAAAATTTCTGAACAATGGTATCAACTTTGGTAATTATCAAAGTATCTGTTTTGAGGATATAAACCGTATCATTCTGAATAGTATGAATAGTATCATGTTTCGTAATTGTATTTTTTAAAAATAAAGTGTCGGTTTTCTTTTTTTCAATAATTTTATTTGTTGCTGGCTTATACATTACTACCTGGTTATCAACCTCAAAAAACTTAATGTTATTTCCTTCAAATATTACTTTAAGAATCTCTCCAAGGGTTTTGTTCGAATAATCAATAGTAACTGTTTTATCCGGGTCAAACAAATTATGTTTATATGAAAATGTAATTCCAACTTCTTTCTCTATTTCCCTTAGAACCTGTTTAACAGGTTTGTTGTTTGCCGATACAGTTATAACTTTTTCCAGGTTTTTATTTTGAGCATAAACAGCATTTCCAACTAAGACTATTCCAATAATGTATAAGAATTGTTTAACCGTCTTCCTCATAATTAGTTATTATCACAACCATTTCCTGCAAGAACTATCTTATCACCAAGTTCAAAAACTTCAATCATTAATAGTTTTTGAAGGATCAGTAAAACGTCATCAAGACTTTGGTTATCGACAGAGAATGTTACCTTGCAGTTCTTCATGCTATTATCTGAGAAAATAATTTTCTTATTGTATAATTCCATCAATTCTATAACTACATCTTCCATTTTAACGCTATGGAATACTAATTTTTTTGTTTTCCAAGCTAAATAATTATTGTTTTTAAGTTTTGAACGTTTACTATAATTGGTTTGCTGATTTACGATTAATTGTTCGTCTTTTTGTAAAATAAAGGTGCTGTTAGTTTTATTGTTGAATACTTTTACTTTTCCTGATTCAACTCTAATTTCTACATTATTTACGACCGAATCGGTTTTTATTTCAAATGATGTTCCCATCACTTCAATCGTGATATTATCAACTATTTTATTAAAGTTATTTTTTTTAATATGTGTTATGTTGAAATATGCCTGTCCTTTAAATTCCACTATACGTTGTTTTTTATTGAATTTTTCAGGAACAATTAATTTAGCACCATAACGTAAGGTAATTTGAGAACTATCACTTAATGAAATTTGTGTGCTTGGTTCATGTGAAGTGTATAATTTTTGCTGGTTTATTTTATCGCGTTTTGACAAATATATTGTAGCAATCACAAACATTATAACAATAGAAGCCGCAACAGGAATTAATAATTTCAGAACTTTTGATTTAGTAGGTTTATTTGTTTTTTCTAAAAATTCTTGAAAACCTTTATTTGAATCAAATTGAATATGTTTTTGATTTAATGTGTCAGCTATAAATATCTGTTCTTGAAAATACTTTTTGTTTTCAGGGCTTTCATTTACCCAAGATAGAAGTAATTTTTCCTCGTTATCCGGCAGTTCATTTCTGTAATAACGAAGTATTTGCTCATCTATGTTGTCAAAAAAGTGTT
>CAZWGG010000837.1:0-2539 GCA_964633305.1 uncultured Bacteroidales bacterium | reverse complement strand
GCAGACGAACAAGAAGATGATGATAAAGTAAAATCTGATGAAACAAATCAATCTGCTAATTCTAATGCTGGTTCCGGCAATACTAACGAGGTGAAAGATGAAGAAGAAACAGCTTCCCAATTGGTATGGAGCAAATACGACTTTGTACCTGGTGATAAGGTAATTTTTGAAGATAACCTGGTTGGTGAGGAGAATGGTGAGTTTCCTTCAAGGTGGGATTTGAGCCGGGGAAATGTAGAAGTAGCTGAATTTGGTGGTGAAAATGTGATCATGTTCAGGGGTGGTAACCCGGTAATAATACCCTATCTGAAAAATTCAAAGTCTGATTACCTTCCGGATATTTTTACCGTAGAATTTGAACTTTATTTGCCAGGCAATCCTTTTACTGTGTTTTTATACGATACAAAAAATCAAAGAGCACCTTCAGGCAGTAATACCTTACGAGTCTGGCCTACTAGTATGGAATTATATCCGGCAAAGAGCAGTTTGCCAAATAATGAAACAATCGATAAGAAATGGGCGCATATTGCTATTGCCTTTACCAATGGTAAATTAAAGACTTATATTAATGAAACAAGGCTTATTAATATTCCGCACCTTCAATTCGATCCAACAGGAATATCTTTTAATGCATACCATGCCAGTGATCACTCTCGGTACTATATAAAAAATATTCGAATTGCCGAAGGTGGTGTAAAATATTACGATCGAGTACTTCAGGATGGTAAAATTGTATCTAATGGAATACGTTTTGATGTAGGAAAAGCAACCCTGCGTCCCGAGTCCATGGGTGTCATTAATGAAATTTATGAATTGATGAAGGGCCACCCGGATTTGAAATTCAGTGTGGAAGGACATACCGACAGTGACGGGGATGAAGCTTCAAATCAAAGCCTGTCAGAAGAAAGAGCGGAAACAGTTATGAATACGCTTGTTCGAATGGGAATTGCAAAAGACAGGTTGAGCAGCAAAGGCTTTGGAGAAAGCCAGCCTATCGATATCAATTCAACTGCAGAAGGCAAAGCTAATAATCGCAGGGTTGAATTTGTAAAAATCTAACAATTAAAGAGTTAGAATCATCTTCCAGGCAATTAGTGCTTGTTCATACGAGTCGAGTGTCTGTTTTATAAAGTTCACCGACCAGGTGTTTACAGCCTGAAAACAGGGAGTCCCGGCAAGTTGGAATAATCTGTTTTAAGGCAAACGTAACAAAGTATGCGGACTTTATAGAGGGACATTTTAATTCTACTTTGACAGATTTTGATTATACCGTTCCTTACGGGACTAGTGCCGTAGGTACGAAATCTTGGTAGAAAGGATGTTCCCGAAGATATTTAAAAGTGCCGTAGGTACGGAATAAAACATAAACATTTCAATTTATCAAAAGTAGAATGATATATAATATAATTTTTTGGCTTCGCTGAGCTCCATTTTGTTCCGGTTCGTGAATTCGTATCGCGCCGTCGGCTAGCCTGGCGGCCGATGAGTTATTTGCCATCATTAAATAATTAAAAATCTGTGTATTAATGCCCGGATTTACATTAAATAACAAATTTTTATCCGGCTAAATAGGATATTAAATCGTTCTCTCCATATTTCCCTGCCTGGAAAAACAAAGCTTATCATATATTCTAATGTTAATTTTTCCTAAAATCAAAGAACCTATTTCAGTAAAAATTGTTTTTTTATTAAAAAACTTTGGAAACAAATGGAGTGTTCAAGGTACAAACAATGGTTTTTATATGTGGATTAATCAACAAACTGTTATAAGCAGGGCAGTCCTCTTATTCAACAAATACGATATAAAGGGGATCCGTATGAACGATATTTCAAATGAATTGGGTATCTCAAAAAAAAAACTTTACACATTTATTAAGGATAAATCAGAGCTTGTGGAAAAAGCTGTTCTCTTTATTGAACATGAAACGCAAAAAAGGATGGAATCGATTATTCATAAGGATTTTGACGCCATAGATCAGTTATTCGAAATTGTAAAAGAAATAATTACAACAGCTAAAGATTTTAATCCGGCGATGGAACATGACCTAAGAAAATTTTACCCTGACACTTATTTGAAAATTATAACGCTACGGCGTCAGTTCGTATATAAGGTAATCATAAACAATATAAAACAGGGGAAAAAGGAGGGACTCTGCCGCCGGGGACTTAACGAGGAAATTATCGCCCGGCTTCATCTATCCGGGATTGAACGTATCCCGGAAGATAAAGTATTTTCTGTTGAAGAATATACATCACCCCGGTCTTTTACTGAAATATTTAAATATCATATAAGAGGCATTGCAAATGAAAAGGGAACAGAAATCCTTGAAAAAAAATGAAGTTGTTAAGTAAAACAACAACAAAAGTTTAGCCTGCATAATGCAGGAACTATTTCATGAGCCGCCCTATGGTGGTTGGCCTTGTGGGAGCGAATAATTAAATATTGTAGAATTGTTGAGCTATGAATATGAACAAGTTGAAAATGAAACCAATTGTATTTATTGCAAAATATATTTTTAAACAACATCATTTTATTAAA
>CAZWGG010000836.1:0-2547 GCA_964633305.1 uncultured Bacteroidales bacterium | reverse complement strand
AAATAAGTGCTAAATTAATTGTGATAACCAGGAATAAAATAGTTTTAGCCCTATCTCCATATTGTATAGCCGATATTGACATGGCAACCGTCATACTGCTTACCAAAAGTATGACCGTATTAATTGCCCCAATTGTAACATCTAATTCTTCTGATGCCAGGTGAAACGCATCTGAATATTTAAACCTGTAAACAGAATAAACAATAAACAATCCACCAAAAAGCAGCAATTCGGTAAAAATAAAAAGCCACATACCTATCTTGGAAGCTTCATCATCACGGTGTTCAATATGTTCGGATACTTTTGACATTTCAATAGTAATTATACCTGGATATTTTTATTATTTACCGGGTTATGACCAAAGCTAACTATATTCATAAGGGCCTTTTGTAATTATTGGTATCTTTTCAAAATTTCCCAACGGGGGCGGGCTAGGCACCTGCCACTCAAGTGTTTTCCCTCCCCAGGGGTCAGTTACAGCTTTTTCTCCATATTTTGCCGAACGTATAAGGTTGATAATAATAATTGCCAACCCAAAAATCATAACAAATGCACCCATTGAAGATAATACGTTACCGCCATGAAATTGGGGCAGGTAATCAAAATACCTTCGTGGCATTCCAGTAATACCTAAGTAAAACATAGGTGTATACAAAGTCATATAACCAATAAAAAATATCAACCATCCTGTCTTGGCCCATCCTGCATCGTACATTCGGCCAAACATTTTAGGAAACCAATAATGCAAAGCAGCAAAAAAGGCATATCCAACCCCACCGAATACTATAAAATGAAAATGTGCGACTACAAAGGCAGTATCATGCAGGTGAACATTAGTTGCTAATGAACCTAAAACAAGTCCGGAAAGTCCTCCAATCATAAACACAAAAATAAATGAGGCAGCCCAGAAAAAAGGCATCTGCATACTTATTGATCCTTTATGAAGTGTGGATATCCAGTTAAAAACTTTTATAGCGCTTGGTATAGCTACTAGAAACGTAAGAAAAGAAAATGCGAAAATAGCAGTTCCGCTCATACCTGCAGTAAACATGTGGTGCCCCCATACAAAATATCCTATAAAAGCAATGGCCAATGTAGATACTACAATGGCTTTATATCCGAATATTGTCTTTTTTGCAAAGACCGGCAAAATTTCAGATATCACCCCCATAGCCGGAAGTATCATAATGTAAACTGCCGGATGTGAATATATCCAGAACAAGTGTTGATAAAGCACTGGATCCCCCCCAAGAGCAGGATCAAAAAAGCCAATTTGTAACGTTCTCTCTGCTACAATCATTAAAAGTGTGATCCCAACTACCGGTGTTGCCAGCAATTGGATCCACGCTGTCCCGTATAGCGACCAGGGAAATAGTGGCATCTTCATCCAGCTCATTCCCGGGGCCCTCATCCTGTGCATGGTAACAATAAAATTTAGCCCGGTAAGTATAGAAGAAAATCCAAGAATAAATGCACCTAAAACAGCAGGTAACATGTTGGTTGTTGTCCTAAAACTATAAGGGGCATAAAAAGTCCATCCTGTATCAGGGGGCCCATCCCCCATAAATTGCGAGGAAAGTACTACTGTGGCGCCCAGCATATAAATCCACCATGAAAGTAAATTCAGACGGGGAAAAGCAACGTCTTTTGCTCCTATCATAATAGGAAGGAAAAAATTACCAAAAACAGCAGGTAAACCCGGTATTACAATAAGAAAGATCATTGTAATGCCATGAAGGGTGAATATACCATTATAGGTTTGGGCATTCATAATTGTTTTACCAGGGGCAATAAGTTCAAACTTCATTAAAAGGCCTAGTATTGCTCCCACTGTAAAGAAAGTCATTATAGAATATAAATACAACAACCCGATTCGCTTATGATCGGTTGAAAAAATCCATGCAAATATTCCTTTATATTTTCCTTGATATTCCAGAAAACTGGGTTCCCGTTTGCTACTCATTTGTATTAATTTGTTACTGTTTTGCCTTTAAAAAGTGGTTTTAAAATAAGCACTAAAAATATACTTAAAGCAATAAAAATAATAATTATACCTGAAACCCTGGTAATATTGAGAACATATTGTTGCCCTTTGGGATCGTACGAATAGCAAAACTGGAGAATCTTGTTAATGGTAGGGCCCGATTGTCCTTTTGAAGCTTCCACAAGGGCCATTTTAAGTTCAAAAGGTAAAAAAGATGTTCCATTCAGGTAACGGGTAATTTTTCTTTTAGGACTAAGGACAATTAATGAGGCTGAATGTACAAAATCATTACCGGTACGTTTGTACCTGAAACCGGCAGCATTGGTTATTCTTGCAATATTAGCGCTGTCGCCTGTAAAGAAAAACCAGCCTTTTTCTGCTTTAGGCTTTTTAACCTGTGAAAGGTAATTTTTTCGTTTTCGTTTTGCAAGTTCCGGAGTTTCCCTGGTATCAAAACTTATTGTCAGAACCTGGTACTCATCTCCTATCTTCATATCAGATTTTTGAATTATTTCAGCAATACCATTCATCAATGGTGAACAAAGACCCGGACAACGATAATA
>CAZWGG010000835.1:2201-2551 GCA_964633305.1 uncultured Bacteroidales bacterium | reverse complement strand
CATAAACCTTTCCAATTCTATCATAATTCCATCAGATAACTTGAATTGGAGTAACTCGGTAACCAATATACGGTCTAGTACAATATTCGGAAGAGAGAAATACTTAACATGAATAACTCCGAGCATAATAAAAAATTGGCCAAGATAATAGGTCGCGGGACTGGTTTTATAAATTACCACCTGTGGAATTCTAAGTAAAGCTGTTTCAAGTGTGGCTGTCCCGGATGTAACAATTGCTGCTGACGATTGTTTCAATAAGGGATAAGTTTGGTTATAAATCAATTTTGCTTCACAGTTAGCAATGTATTGATTATAATAATCAGGTTCAATTGACGGGGCGCCGGCAATCA
>CAZWGG010000835.1:0-2191 GCA_964633305.1 uncultured Bacteroidales bacterium | reverse complement strand
CACAAACTGGTATGAAGTAAACTTTTTGGCAGCCATAAGCATTGGAGGAAGGCAACGTTCTATTTCTTGCTTTCGACTGCCTGCTAACAATGCAATAATAGGTTTATCGCTTAAGTTATTTCGTGCTTTAAAATCATGCAACGATTCCTTGTAATTATTTTCAAATATAGTTGTTTCATCTAATATAGGATGCCCATAAAACTCAGCTGTGATGTTATATTTTTTATAAAAATCAACTTCAAATGGAAGTATAACAAACATCTTGTTAACATAACGCTTTATCTTTTTTATTCTTGATTTCCCCCATGCCCAAAGTTTTGGTGAAATATAATAATAAGCAGGTATTTGTTGCGAGTTTACGTATTTTGCAATACGTAAGTTAAAACCTGCATAATCAATTAACAATACAACATCTGGTTTGAATTGTAAGATATCATGTTTACATTGGTCAATATACCCTTTAAAGGTTTTCAAATTTTTAAATACCTCCCAAATTCCCATTAAGGCAAGTTCGCTATAATGTTTTACCAAAGTCCCTCTTACATCTTGCATCTTATCCCCGCCATAAAATCGAAATTCTGCATTGGAGTCGATTTTTAGTATGCCTTTCATCAAGTTTGATCCATGTAGGTCACCTGAGGCCTCACCGGCAATAATGTAATATCTCATTAACGAAATGCAAATTTAAGGATGAACAATACAACTGTTTGAATCATAGTTATTATAAGTACACCTTTTGCTGATTTAAACCAATTGAGCCAATTAAAAATAAAAAAGAGCAATAGATTTGGTAAGATACACCAGCTAAAAATGATAGGTAAAAATTTGCCCACAATCATATTAAAAGGCAACTTAATATATTCAAGACTTTTGAATTTTGAATAATACATTGCAAAAAATATAATCAGGGGTATAGCCAATCCTGCTATCAGTCCAAAAATAAGTGAATTAAGTTTTTTACGCATCATAAAATCGAGTTAAAAGCCCCAATTTTGTAATTTTTTTAATGTCTCATAGCATGTCAAATCAATATCCAGAGGTACTATTGAAACATAGTTGTTTTTCAGTGCCCATTCATCTGTATCCAAAGCATCCGGTTCCATATTCTGAAAACGTCCGGTAAGCCAAAAATAATTTCTGCCTAATGGATCGGTACGCTTATCAAACTCTTCCTTCCATAAGCCTTTTGTTTGCCTAACCACTTTAATACCGGCAATCCGCTCAATAGGCAATTTCGGCACATTAACATTAAGGCAAATATTTTTAGGAAGTCCATTTGACAGGACTTTTTCAATAATTATTTTTGCAAAACTTTGCGTAGCTGAGAAATCTGCCTCTGGGTTTAGACTGAGAAGTGAGAAACCAATTGAAGGAACACTATTTATGCATCCTTCTATTGCTGCACCAACAGTTCCGGAATAAAAAACACTTGTTGACGAATTAGAACCATGGTTTATACCTGATATTAGCAAATCCGGCTTTTCATCAAGCAATTGGTTAAATGCTAATTTTACACAATCAACAGGGGTCCCCAAACAACTATAAAAAATAAAATCTTTTTCTTCGTGTATTTTTCTTACCCGTAGTGGATATTTTACGGTTATAGCATGTGACATACCAGATTGAGGATCAGCAGGGGCAACAACAACAACATTACCCAAAGGTTTTACCACTTCAATAAGCGCTTTTAACCCTTTTGCTTCGATACCATCGTCATTTGTAATTAATATCAATGGTTTTCTTTCCATACTTATGCTTCATATCAAACAAAAAGTTTACAAAGATATTTAATATTGGATAAGTAACAATGTAATATATGATCTGCGTAAATATCTATCCCAATATTATTCACTTGTTATGAAAAAGTTTGTCAAAACAAAGGCAATGTTATAAATTGCAAGGAAAGAATACTAATAAAATCAAATAGTGTAAAAAATATGCAAGTTATAAAGGTGACTAAAATATATAAACCTTTTTAAAAACTTTCAAATTCACTATCATCTGTTGGCTGTTCCAGGATATCAATGTTTGGAGATTTGGGCTTCTTTGGCTCTGGATCGACTTTTATTTCTTCGGGCCGACTGGGTATATCAGTCATATAATCTTTTATACTACTCTGTTGAGTATTATTTATCTTAAAGAAAGACACTATTTCCATTAGCTGTTGTGTTTGAGAAGATAACCTAGTTGA
>CAZWGG010000834.1:0-2554 GCA_964633305.1 uncultured Bacteroidales bacterium | reverse complement strand
TATGGCAAATATATAAAAAATATACGTCATATTACATTTGACATGACACTAGCAGATAACTCATCAGATTGATATATGATTATTTCGTTTTTCATTTTTTAAAAATAACTAATAATTATTTTGGAGGAAATGTAAAGGATAAAAAAATATCATTATAATATTCTATCAAAAAAGGCCTTTATTAATTTTTATCGTATTTTTTTCTTTTAATCAATAATATTGACAAAATTCCCGGAACTGAAAAGATAATTAAAAATTGATTCCATTTTAATAATTCCAAATAAGTAAGAATATAATTTCCTGCAATAATAATGGTTCCAATCAAAACCAAACAATTTCTAATTAATGATGCATATCCTGATATATCGAATTTTTTTTTCTTTTCTTTTGGCATTGTATTGTAACCTGCAATGAGATAATACATTTTACCATGTTTAATTATCATGCCTATAGTAATTAAAAATATACCAGTTATTATACTTATTATTTC
This sequence comes from uncultured Bacteroidales bacterium, assembly GCA_964633305.1. Lineage (GTDB taxonomy): Bacteria > Bacteroidota > Bacteroidia > Bacteroidales > UBA10428 > CAZWGG01. The sequence goes on along the minus strand of CAZWGG010000834.1, from coordinate 2,064 downwards.
CATATATATTCTTTTTATGTTGGGTAACGGCACGAGTCGAGTAGGTAAGGGGAATTTCACCCCAAACCTCTCACAGAACCGTACTTGACAGTCTCCCGTCATACGGCTCTTGTTATACAAATCTACACACTTTAGACCGAACATCCTAGCTGCCAATGATAAAACAGATTTGGATATTGTTTCCGTACTCTGTCTAACCATTTAAACGCTTTCCTTATGCTCGTCTTATAGCGTTTATACCGTCTTCTTGCCCATCGAATTAGGCGATTATGCAGAAGCATGAACACTCTTGCCAATTCATATCCCCTGAACTTCCCATAATAGTTTACCCAACCTCTGATTAATGGGTTTAGGTACTGAGCTATTCCTACTATGCTTTTGAATCTCAGGTTCTCTATATCCAATTCCTCCAACTTGTCGGCTATACGTTTCCGGGATGCTATGCTTATTGCACAGTCGTATCCAAGAAAGAGCTTGCCTGTCTGCTTTGACTTTGTTGTTCTTGGTTGAAATGTGTATCCTAAAAAGTCAAATTTGACATTAGGGTACTTCATCCGCCTGCGATAATCTTTACAGTAGACCAGCTTTGTCTTATTGGGGTGTAGTTCTAATCCACACACCTCTAACCTGTCCCTGATCTTTTTCAGTAACCATTCGGCTTGGGCTTTGCTGCCACTATGAAGTATTACATCGTCGGCATATCTTGTAAACTTTATTGTCTGGGCTGTTTGCTCCAACCATTGATCTAATGCGTAATGCAGAAACAGATTTGCCAGTAGAGGGCTAATTACTCCTCCCTGTGGCGTCCCTTTGCCATGCTTTTCGATCAACTCTCCCGACGTGGTCAGCATCGGTGCATTGAGCCATCTTCTAATATACATGCATACCCATTTTTCTGATACATGCTTATTTGCCGCTTGCATTAGCTTCTTATGATCTATGTTATCAAAGAACCCTTTAATATCAATATCTATTATCCAGTCGTATTTCCGACAGTTCTTCCTTACCGAGGCCAATGCCTGATGGGCATTTTTCTTTGGTCGGTAACCGTAAGAGTTCGGACTGAATATCTTTTCCAATCTTGGTTCAATGTAATCTTTGATCACCATCTGTCCAACCCTGTCATTGATAGTTGGAATTCCTAACTTGCGGACTCCTCCGCCTTTCTTTTCTATTTCTGCTTCTTTGACAGGTGGGGGAAAGTAGCTCCCCGATGCCATGCGGTTCCAAAGTTTATACAGGTATTTTGACCTTTCTGCGTCATATTCATCCATGCTGATCGTGTCAATCCCTGCACTGCCTTTGTTGGCTCGCACCTTCTTATAAGCCTCCCATACCATAAGTCGGCTTATCGGTATTGATTTTGTTTCATTCCATAAATTCATTCTCTTCCGAGTTGATTTGTAAAATAAAACTGTATAACCTGATCCCTTCGCTCCACTTCCATTACAGTTGTTTCAACACTACTACGGATCAGTCCGCCCCTGAACATTGCATTGATATTCTGCCTCTAAGTTGTTCTTATTGTGCATTTCTCTTTCGTTGCCTAAACTTTGGCTACTTGACATCAATGTTCAGGTTCCCGAGTTCCATAATTGAGCCCGGATAAAGGTCATGCCACCTGAATGCCGCCTGTCGTATGGACAGTAAACAGGCTCCTTCCATACTTATAACCGCATATTTATCTCTACAGCTTTTGACAGGGTGTTGCGCCTTCTCGACACCTCATCGGTGATTTACTTTCGTTCATCTCCTTTATCTATACCTGACACCTTATTGATTGGTGCCTTTTCCTAATACGCTCAATACCGTAGCTCTTTACTACAGCACCTTTAGGTGGTTTGAAGCCCTCTCCTGCAAGACGACTTCGGTGGGTCATTCTCCCATTGGAGAATTCCACCATCTCAATTATAGCATGCAGTGAATTTATTGCCGATCACTGCTTCTCGGCACACATAAATGCTGGCGGGGATTATTTTCAGCACCCACCTTTTTTAATGCACTATGTAAATTTAACATAACCAATTATTTAATGCAATTCCCCGCTTGAATTTATTTAATGTT
>CAZWGG010000833.1:0-2567 GCA_964633305.1 uncultured Bacteroidales bacterium | reverse complement strand
GCAAATTAAACGCATTTTTTCAGAAGATCAACCATATTGTGACAAATTTATAAGTAATAATTGCAAATATATAATGATTTGGTATATCATTCAATTAATCAAAAATTTAAGATTTTTCGCAACAAAAGCATTAAGTATTATAACGTTTTAACAAAAAAAGTTTATATTTTTGACTTAACAATTAATCTGGACTAAAACTTAATACTTATGATTGATGAAGGAATTGAAAAAACCGGAAGCTTTGAGAAGGATGAAAGAGAAGACACTTTCTCCAGAGCTGTAAGGGCAGGAAAAAGAACTTATTTCTTCGACGTTAAGTCAACAAAGAGGAATGATTATTACCTGACCGTTACCGAAAGCAAAAAACGTTACCATAAGGATGGACGTTTTTACTTTGAAAAACACAAGGTTTTCTTATACAAAGAAGACTTTGATAAGTTTGTTGAGGGCCTGTCGGATGCTATCGATTTTATTAAATCAGCGAAGGTTAATATTCCCGAGAAAGCTGAAGTACAACAGGAAACCGAAACCGAAGCTTATACTAAGGTTGAATTTGAGGACCTTGAAAGTGTTGAAGCAGGTGAAGGTAAAGCTGTTGAAAACGAGTAAGTAAAAGAAGATTGTCATAAAAGTAGAACCTTACAGTAATGACAATCGTTGATGTATAAAAAGTAAAAAATTCTTACCAAAAAGCAAAGGTGCTACTTTAATAATAATATTAAAGTAAGGTCTTTACGCTGCTCCGATGGCAAACTTTATGCTTACGCCAAATTTTCAGTGTAGGTGTTGTTTTTTTGTCATAGGTGACTATGGTATAGAAGCATGAATTCAGATGAAGCTAGGCAAAGGCAGAGCAAATGCATAGCGGCCGATGGATGTTGTAGCTTTGTGAAAAGTCTTTATTTTCTGACTTTTAATACATCTTTTTACGAGTGTAAAGCATTTACTTTTTTGATATCTTTTTTACTTATAGTTACAAATTTCAAAAAATCTGAAATAACCAGCATTACAAATTAATGCTGAAGATGTAATACTTTTGCAAGTAAGTAAAATATTTTGTCCCTAATGGTATAGATCAAAAAAGAGGAGAAAATACTATTTTAATTGATTATAATGAAGAGAAATAAATTCTCTAATTTCATCAATAGTAAGAATTTTTACGTTAGTAATTAAATAATTCTTGTAGAGGAAATCTCCAAATTGGTTACATTCATCAATAATATGATCAAACAATTTCTGAATTGAAAATTGAATAGGAATTATTGAAAGTATCAGGCAAAGGTCTTCATCAAAAGAAATCTTTTCAATTTCTGCATGGCAGTTTTTAAATGAATACTCTAACTCACTCTTAATAACTTTTTGATGTAATTTGGAGAGGGGCATGCTATTTTTTGCCAATAGGGCGATAAAATATCTAAGTTTAAGTCCCTTTCCTCCTAATCCTGTAGTTATAAGCACTTGATTTTCATCAAGAAATTTGCTCTCTAATAATAATTTGCTCTCCTGCAAAGCCAATTTGGCCCAATCATGCAATTTTTGATTTGGATCTTTTATATAACGTTCGATAGTTCTAAATGCTTCAACACTATCAATTGAAGCTAATTGAACAAGCATATTTTTCTTTTCCTCTATAGATGTATGTTTTCTAAAAATATTTTCTTTATTCTTAATAACATCATCAGGATTAAAATCTTTATCAAAATTTTGCGAATATTCGAAGTATTCTGTTTGTATATCAATATCGATTTGCTCTTCCAGTATATTCAGGGTACCTCCGAATTCACCAAACAATTCCTGGATTTTCTCTAGTATGTTATCTCCAGAAGCCAATTTTACTTTTTATAAAATAGTGAAAAACAACAATATTACAAATTAAATATAAAAAAATTAAATATAAAAACCAATGAAATCAAACTTTTTAAGGAAAATAACTTGTTACATTTACATAATAATTCCCTATAAATAGGTATTGTAACGACTTTTATTTTACATTAATATTGTACTTTTTAATTTACATTGGAAATATAAAGGATGAGATTATCGGATTTAAAAACCAGTGAAAGCGGAATAATTGTTAAAGTAAAAGGCAGAGGAGCGTTTAGAAGAAGAATCACCGAAATGGGATTTGTACGAGGTAAAAAAGTTGTTGTTATTAAAAATGCACCGTTAAATGATCCGGTAGAATATTCCCTGCTTGGCTATAATGTATCACTGCGTAGGAACGAAGCAGCGTTAATCGAAATTATGACAACAAAAGATGCAAAAGAAATGGTAAAAGAAAAATTCAATGGAACAATATCTGAAAATGTATTAAAAACTATAGTAAAAGAAAAAGGAAAAATAATAAATGTTGTTCTGATTGGTAATCCAAACGCCGGAAAAACTTCCATTTTTAATTATGCTTCAAAGTCAAGAGAAAGGGTTGGCAATTACGGAGGAGTTACTGTTAGCTCAAAGACTGCTACTTTTAAACAGGATGGTTATACATTTATTATTACCGACCTGCCCGGTTCATATTCATTATCTGCTTATTCACCCGAAGAAATTTATGTTCGCGACTATCTTAT
>CAZWGG010000832.1:0-2568 GCA_964633305.1 uncultured Bacteroidales bacterium | reverse complement strand
GGAAGAAACAAAACATAAAACAATACCGTATAAAGACACAGTTGAAGTGAATCGTATAATCGGTGAAAAAGTGATTAGCAAAGATGGTAAAAAGCTTGGGAAAGTGAAATCAGTACATATCCATCCCAAAAACTTAACAGTTGAAGGGGTTGTAGTTGATTCAGGAATGTTTAAGGTAGATCAATATTTTGATAGCGGATACATAGAAACTCTAAATTTGGATGGAGTTGTCCTGTCAATAACACCTGTGAACGAATTTATAGGGAATGATGTGTACGATCCTACAGGAAATAAAGTAGGAAAAGTAACAGGAATTAACAAGGCTAAACAGACAAATACTTTGATTTCAATCAAGGTAAAATCTGAAGATTCAGGAAAAGAAATCGTGATAACCTCAGATTACATTGCAACCTTTGGAGATAAAACATTGATGCTAAAAGAAGCCTTTGATCCTAGGGCTAACGAGGCGAAGGTATAAACAGGATCATTGATAAAAAGAATGAGTAATAGAACAGCTAGGACAGAAAAATTTTGCCCTAGTATTAATTATGTAGGGGTGATTTAAGATGAATGTAAAAAATAATTGGGATTTGAATGATAGTCAAGATAAAGACTCTTTTTATGAGCAAGACTTTGTTGATGATAGTATAGATAATGATATGATCTCGAGAGAAGAGGCAGGATTCATGCAAGGTTATCTCGGAGCTGGATAAGAGAAGGTATATAATATGGAAAACATAAATTCAATGGAAGTTGAAAGAAGGATTGGCTACTTAAAACATTCATTGGGAAAAATTGAGAAACACATGTTAAAGGAGCAATCGGAACGAATAGATATTAAACAGAAACTTACGCATTTGTATTTTTTGCAAAACCAGATTGATTGTTCTTTAAGATTAATTGAGGAAAAAATGAGCGAAGATAAAACAGAAGAAAAAAATGAAGAGAAAAAAGAGGTTAAGAAAGATTAGTGATTTGAGAGATATTATCTCTCTCATCTATTTGGGAGGTATTTAGAATGTTTTACTTTCAGGGATTTAATATTACTATGAATAAGGATGGGGAATATTTAGGGGTATCAGATAAGAAGGAAAAATACAAGGGTGATTAAAATGAAACCAGTATCAGCCATAAAAGAAGCGTGCAAAGAATATAAGAAGGCCCATGATAAACAATACGCAGATAAGGACTTGTACACAGCACTACAAATTTACAAAAAGGTTGTGGCTAAATGGCCTGATTTAGAAGAGGCTGATTACTCCCGAACACAGGTTCAGAATATATTTAGGGAGGTCGTTCCAAAGGATGTAATTTTTGATACTCAAATAAAAATGGCATCAGCAAATGCAAAAAACAATTAATATCAAAAAACTATAAGAGGTGATTAAAATGAAACAATTTTTTGAAAACGAAATAGATGACATAATGAGTAGGAACGACCTTCAGAGAAATCTGGATTTTTTCTACGATAGATATATGGGTTTTTTTCCTACTGGAAAGCTTGGTAGCTAAAAAGAGGTGTTTAAGATGGATCAACAAAACCAATTTGGTGAAATGTTTGAGAATAGGAGCATAGTGAACCAAAGAAAACATGAGCAAAAAGAAACACAAAACAACAATATGTTTTGGTAATAAAAAATCCGATAATAATGGTAAATAATTGTCTAAAATGCAAATGTGAAATACCTGAAGATAGGTTATATTGTGATGAATGTCTGTTTAAGACTAGTAAATCCTCTAAATCTTTTTAATAGTGCCTCTTTGTTTATAGATTTTCAACTGCGAAGTTTCTCGACATTAACGGAAAGTCTCGAGTTTCTGCCAACCGACGCTGTTGGTTGATTAGTTCCTTTGAGCTTTGCATGGGAAAAGGAATTACCGTCGAGAAGTTGCTGAACGTAAGGAAGCAAGGCAAATAAAAACTTACGTATAACATCGCATTTATGCGAAGTTGTATTTTCCCAAGAGGACTCGAAGGCGAAGCCATCGAGGACTCATGATGGAAAATGCAATTTGGGAGAGGACGAATTTTGCCTGGCAAAATAGCGAAAGCGGTCGTCCGAACCGCATAAATGCTGTTAAGTTCTTTTCCCATACGAAGTGTGGGTAAACTTCGCCCGAAGAGTTTTTAGATTTGAGAAAAATAATAAAAGAAAAAGCCAATAGTTTATTTATTAATGTCTATGATATGTTTATCATCATTCTTGACACTAATTTTACCAAATTCATTCTCAAAGATATCTATATTCTCTTTTAGTGCTAAAAATAATCTTTTTGCACCAATGGGAGTCAATATTATCATAGAGTCTGATATATATTGCCAACCTTTACCTTTCTCCTTTTGTATCTTTTCGTTCATAAGTTCAAACCTGAAATCCTGATCTGTTAATCCACCAACCACATTTGTCACATAAAATTTCTTGTGGTTTGGTGCCCGCATTACTTCCGAGTTCTTTAAGGTATTATCTTTCTTCATCATGCACACCCCGTTAAGCTTCCATTTTTGATGTTTCTTTTGATTATTGTTTTTACATTCAATTGGTTTCTAAAAGATTCAGACTTTCTTGT
>CAZWGG010000831.1:0-2569 GCA_964633305.1 uncultured Bacteroidales bacterium | reverse complement strand
TATATAGAATATCAGATAATTGAATATAAACTATATAACAGATGAAACATTTATTAACTACATTAACAATCATATTTTTTCTTATTCAATGTTTATTATCATTCAGTCAATCTATGCAGGTTGAAAAAGATGGAATAATTTATAATACAGGAAAGGAAGATGTTAAAAAAGTAAAATTGAAGGTATGGGACGATAACGTTATTCAGGTAATCGTTTCTCCGGTCGATGTATTTTCGAATCGTGAAAGCCTTATTATTACCAAAAAAACAGATAGTGTTCCACAATGGAAAATTAATGAAACAGATCAGATTATATCTCTGAGTACTCAAAGTATAATTGCTCAAATTGACAAACAGACATTGAGACTCCGATTTTTAAAAAGTGATGGCACCCAAGTTCTTGCTGAAAATGAGAAAAATTTTGAGCCAACTGAAGTAATCGGTGAAAAATGCTGCCATGTCAAACAGTCTTTTTGTTATTCAAAAGGTGAATCACTATACGGACTGGGAAGCTATATGGATGGAGAAGTACGGTTAAATAGCAAAAAAGTAACCTTGCTCCAGAGAAATCGAGAAGATATTGTTCCAATGATTATCTCAACAAATCATTATGGAATCTTATGGGATAATTATTCATTAAGTGAGTTTAACGATATCAAAGGAGATTACTATATCTGGTCGGAAGTTGCCGATGAAATCAATTACTTTTTTATATATGGTGACAATATAGACCAGATTGTAAACTCTTACCGTCAACTTACAGGCAAAGTGCCTATGTATCCTAAATGGGTTTTTGGTTATATACAGTCAAAACAAAAATATAACACACAGGATGAGATAGTCTCAGTTGTAAAAAAATTTCGTGAACTGAAATTCCCATTGGACCTTATCGTACAGGACTGGCAATATTGGCCCAACGGTCAATGGGGTCAAAAATCGTTCAACAGGGAGAATTATCCGGATCCACAAAGAATGATAGATGATATTCATAATATGAATGCTAAAATTATTATCTCCATATGGCCGGACATGGCCAAAGGATGTCCTAATAATTCTGAAATGGAGAAAATAAATGGCTTATTAAAGGATAATAAACATTTAAACGTATTGATGCCCGAAGCACGTCAGTTATACTGGAAACAAGCAGACGACAGCTTATTTCATTACGGTATTGACGGATGGTGGGCTGATTGTTCCGAAGGTTACGACTCCGATTGGACATCACCGTTCTTTAAACAGCCTGAAGTAAAACTTAAAGAAATAAATTCTAATGAATTGAAAAGAATGTTTGGTAGCGGACGCTATATCAATATTTATGCATTAATGCACACAAAGGGCTTGTACGAAGGACAAAGGGGTACTACTTCTGATAAGCGTGTTTATATTCTCACCCGGTCGTCATTTGCAGGAATGCAAAAATACGGTGCAAGCTATTGGACAGGCGATGTTTCAGCCAATTGGGAAGAATTCCGCGCACAGATACCTGCCGGAATAAATTTTTGTATGACAGGCGTACCCTATTGGACAACCGATGTCGCAGGATATTTTATTAAACGGCAACCGGGATGGTGGTTTTCAAATGGAGAATATGAAACAGGCCAGCAAGATAGTGGTTTTCTCGAATTATATACACGATGGTTTCAATTTGCCGCTTTTTGCCCATTATTTCGTGCTCATGGATGGCATTTTCCAAGAGAACCATGGGCTTTTGGCGATTCTGCATCACAAACCTATAGTACCCTTCTTAAATTCACCAACCTGCGCTATCGTCTGTTGCCATACATTTATTCCCAGGCATGGCAGGTAAGTAACAATAATTATACTATCATGAGAGGGTTGACTTTCGATTTTCTCAATGATTCAAATATATACAACATCAATGATCAATATATGTTTGGCCCTTCTTTTCTTGTAAACCCGGTTATCGAACCACTTTATTACCGGGCTGATAATGTTAAGATAAAAACGGAAAAGTATGTTCGGTCAGTGTATCTTCCAAAAGGCACCGATTGGTTCGATTTCTGGACAGGAAAAAAACATAAAGGTGGTCAGACCATCGAGGCAGATGCATCCTTTGAAACCATGCCTTTATTTGTAAGAGCCGGTTCGATTGTTCCAATGGGCCCTTACATTCAATACACCGATGAACAAACAGATCCTATTGAAATAAGAATTTATCCGGGAGCTGATGGCCAATTTACTCTTTACGAAGATGAAGGTGATAATTACAACTATGAAAAAGGATTGTTTTCGCAAATTCCTATTTTATGGAAGAATTCAAGTAAAACTCTTATTATCGGGAATCGAAGGGGTAATTATCCGGGTATGACTATGAAACATGTTTTTAATGTTGTGTTAGTATCTGAAAATAAAGGAAAAGGTATTGAACTGGCACAACCGGTGAAATCCATCAAGTATAAGGGCAACAAAATTGAAGTACGACTTTAATATTAAACAATATTTCACCTTTTTTAGACTTTGGTTGAGCGGTCAATAAAATGTTTTGCTAACGTATATTATAAATAGTGCCTGCCAGAAAACTCCTATTTTTTAAAGTCTTTGATAAGAAA
>CAZWGG010000830.1:0-2573 GCA_964633305.1 uncultured Bacteroidales bacterium | reverse complement strand
ATGGTACAGTTTTTACTGCTAAATCCAGATAAGTGATTACACTGTCATTATTTACATTCAGCGATTCAAAAGGGGCATTTTGAAAAACTCCGGTCCGCCCAATTGTTGCTAAAGAGTCTTCAGACATGTATTCCATTTTACTAATGCTATTGTTTTTATTTACATCAAAAAAACGGCGAATATTAATAATAGAAGGAACTCCGGATAATTGCCATTTTATGATATCAAACAAATTGTCGTTAGCATAACTGAAAAGAAACAAGGCATCTACTTTTTCAATCTTTCTGTCAGCCACCATCGTTGCTACCATTGTTCCTTCACTTGCACCAAGCAATGCAATTTTTGCATTTTCAAACCGTCTGTCGTTCTTTAATTTTGATATTATCGATTCAATGTCTTTAACTTCCATTTGCGGGGTGTACGTTGAATACTTTATCGAATCAATGTTATCAAACATTGGCGGGTTTTCACCAAGTGTAACACCTCTTCTGTTGTAAGAAAAGAAAGCAATGCCACGTTTATTAAATTCATTGGCAAACAGGTCATAATAATTGAATTCAAGCTTGCCAAATTTTCGTTTATTTAAATAAGTATTTGGTCCGGTACCATGAATAAAAATTACAATTGCAGGGATATCTTTATCAGTGACAGGCAAATTAAGCCTTCCTGTAATATGTTCACCATCCGACAGTTCAACGTTAATAAGTTCTTGCCCTATGGAGAAGTTATAGACGAAGGAGGTGAAAATCAATAGTATTAATTTAAGTTTCATTTTGTTTTATAATTGGTTACAGGTATTATATTCTCTAAAACTACTCTTCTTTTTCAATCCTTTTTTTGATTTCATACTCAACTCTTTTCTAATAAAGTATATTTTAGAAAACTTTTATTACAAAAAATAGACTATAATTTCTGGGGAATAAAACATTGAGCGCGCTTATTTACTGCAGGTAAACACGTGCTAAAATCGGTGCCTGTAATTCTTACCTAAGTATTAAAATAAAAATATTTATTTTAATGGCAGAAACTTGAATTATTCTGCCATTTTAATCTTGATTCCCTAAAATTGAAAATAAATAAATGGCTGAAGATCGGCTGAAATAGACTGGTAAATTACAAATACAACAAATACACAAATGAAAACTTTCAGCCAAATGGGTGTGTCCACAAACCACTGACGGTATTTATTTTTAACAGATGCGGGTAACCAATGTATGATAAGCCCAAATGCCATTACCAGTAATACTTTCCAATACGTGGCAATCATTTCAGGTACTACTGCCCCTCCAAAACTTGTGGCTACCTGGTGAAGCAGGTCCATGGTACCTTTCCAGGTTTCACCCCTGAACCAGATTCGGGTAAAGGTGATAAAACTAAACGTGAAAAAGATTTTCCATGTATTGCTTATCCAGTGTGTGCTATGCTCGTAAGGACTTATTTTTCTCCAGTATTTGTACACAAGTATTCCAGCACCATTCAATCCACCCCACATTACAAAGGTCCAGTTTGATCCGTGCCACAGTCCTCCCAGTAGCATGGTCAACATAATATTTATATTTGTAGTTATGGTTAGCCTAATACCAGGGAAAAGCCTTGCCATAAGCCAGATGAAGAAAATAATTAATGTAAAGGCAGGTGCGAGCCATAGTTTCCCGGCAAGTAGTATAACAAATACTAAAATAGTTGTCAGGCTAATCCAGGTAAATAATGATCCCCCACGGTTACCTCCCATGGGTATATAAAGATAATCTTTTAGCCAGGAAGAAAGAGATATATGCCAACGTTTCCAAAACTCACCGCAGTTCTTGGCTTTATAAGGTGAGTTAAAATTTACAGGCAGGTAAAACCCCATTAGTAAGGCCACACCAATGGCGATGTCGGTATATCCTGAGAAATCACAATATACCTGGAGTGAATAGCCATATAGTGACATCAGGTTTTCAAAACCGGTATAGGTATGGGGATTGGCAAATACCCTGTCGATAAGGTTTACTGCTATATAATCGCCAACAAACATTTTTTTCACCAGGCCATTAAGGATGAGAAAAAGTGCCTGACCAAACTCCTGCTTTGTAAGAGAATAATCTTTATAAAGCTGGGGGATAAAATCGGCAGCCCTTACTATTGGCCCGGCAACAAGTTGTGGGAAAAAAGAGACATAAAAGCCAAAATCAAGAAGACTTGTAACCGGTTTTACCTTTTTACGATAAACATCAATAGAATAGCTTATTGTTTGGAAAGTAAAAAAAGATATTCCTACAGGAGGCAAAATTTTTCCAAGATCAAAGTGTGTTCCGAATAGTTCATTCGACCATTTGGCCGCGTGTGTAACAACTTCTAAATTAGATTTTAGTATTGAATTAATTGTTTCGGTAAAGAAGTAGTCATACTTAAAAAATACTAACACACTAAGGTTAATTAAAACACTCAATCCAACAAAAATTTTTTTAGCCCATTTTGATTTTGAATAATAAATGGCATGTCCAATGAAAAAGTCTGTAAGCGTTGAAAAGATAAGGATAAAAGACGTGGAAGTCAGGGACGTCCTCGCCCCCGACTTCAAGAGGCTCTGG
>CAZWGG010000829.1:0-2590 GCA_964633305.1 uncultured Bacteroidales bacterium | reverse complement strand
TTAATTCACCTTGTTTATCGACTTTTATTGAAGTAATATTCGTATACTGTTCTTTATCAGTTGTAACTTTATCAAAATATGAAATGTTTACACTAGTGTTGTCAATTAAACCCTGTTTAACAGCCACCCTAACACCGTTTATAATGTGGTCACTATGTGTTTCTATAAACAATTGAGCTCCAATCGATGCAGCCAAAGATATTAGTTTTCCTAATTCACTTTGCCCTTTAGGATGAACATGAGATTCTGGATTTTCAATAATAATTATTTTACCTTTCTCTGCTGTCAAAAGTGATAGAATAACTGGTAAGACATAGGATATACCAAAACCAACATTTTTAGTTTTAAAAGAATTTGTTTTTCCAAAGCCAATATTAAACTGATAATCCAAAATAACCTTATTGATTTCAGGGACATATTTAGTTGTAAGTCTTATCCCAGGCGAAATTTCACCTAACCAAGCATTAATGTTTTCAATTAATTTGGTTGAATCAATACTATTATGAACTAAATTATCATTTATATTAAATTCTGAGCCAAAAACATTTAAATAATGAGCCGCATATTCTCCTGATAATCCTATATGTTTTTTATCTGAAACTATAACTGTTGAAGCATCATAAAAATCTTGGGGACCTATTCTTTCAGCTCCAATAAACTGGAAATTTTTGGTCTTTTTCAAAAAAACCTCCAGTAACTCCTTTGAATGGGAATTATCAGATGTCAATTTATCCTTGTCAATATGGTAATCTAGTTTCCAGTTATATTCATATTTTTCATCCAAGCTTAACATTAATTCCATAAAATCTTCTTCAGCAAACTGATACAACGCATCTCGCCCCTGTCCAATGCTAGTAAGCACACCGTTTAAATCAATGATGTTTTTTCCAAGATTATCACTTTGCATTAAAAGTAACAATACTTGAATAAATGAACTTTTCCCCATTCCGTTTAGCCCCATTAAAAGGTTGAGATTCTTAGTCTCGACAGAAACGTCTTTTAAGGATTTAAAATTATTTATTGATATTCTATTTATCATACAAGTTCGTTTACTAAATCTTTAATAACTTTAAATCTTACAACCACTACTGTAATTCCACCAGTACCCGAAGAAATTGAACGAACAAATTTTTCATTATTTCGCATAATATCAGCAAAATTTTTCATTAATAAATCTTTCTTGTCAAGTAAAGATTTTCTTTGATTTTCTGAGAGTTTTGCGATATTAACTGACCAAACTTCAAATAAAGCTTTGTTTATTGGCTTTCTCTTATCAGGATATAAATCAGCTTTCCTAAATGCCCAATTCCCAAAGATTTTCCTTGAATATTCCATTGAACTTATAAAATCATTTCTCATTTTCTCAAGAATAGACTTATCTAAACTTGAAAGTGCTGCCATTGAATTATTTAAGAAAGAATCCAAATCTGGAACATAATTTTCTGGAGGAGTCAAGTAAAAAGCAATAAACCTTGTGACAAATTCTCTGTCTTGCATCCTAGAAGAACTTATTTTTTCTTCAGTTGCTATTTTAAAAGACTTTAATTCCGCCAAATCAGCAACAAATTTAGCCGGAATACCTTGGTTTAATGCATGACGAATTTCTTGTGGCTCTAAAACTAAGCCTCCAGTATTAATTCTACGAAAAATATTAAACTTAACCTTTTGTGGTGTTCCTGGTTTAATAACATAAGCAACAATTTGTGTTTCTTCAATTTTCCTTTGCAATGGGCGAGGCAGTTCGTCAAAAGAAAGACCTGTTAAGTCTTTTTTTAAGAACTCTAAATCTTGTAATCTAAGTGTCTTTTTTATTATAAAATTTCTTATTGCGCTTAACCTTTGTAATCCATCTACTACTAACCACTTATTGTCATCTGTTCCATCAAAATAAAATGCCGGTAAAGGAAAACTAATAAGAATTGATTCTATAAGTCGACTTTGCTTACCATCATCCCATAAATCATCATTTCTTTGAAAGTCTGGATACAAGTCTATTTCTGGCGGATTTGATTTCAACCTTGATATAAGATTATATAAAGTAGGGGATTGAGTATCAATATTAATTTGTGAAGGATTAAATGGGTCATCCATTAAACTAATACCAACATCTTCTTTCTCAATTACTACTTCTTCAAATAATCCTGTATCAAGTTGCTTATCTGTCATATATTATTTTTTTTCAAAGATACATTTTCCAATTGAGCATTGGAAAAAATTTGGCTCTTTTGCAAGCTAAAGCATTGGTTTGTGGTTTGGGGCTTGCAAATGTGCCAAATGTGCGTTGGCAGTTGTTGCACAGTCTCTCTCAGCATGAAACTCAACTCCTTTATAAATGCACCAGGTACATTTATCTACCTTATAAATTTTGTCTCGTTTTGTATTCATTACAATGAACCACAGAACTTTATTTTATTTACAAATTTATATTTTTCCATGTAAAAATTATATTTTCTCATATACGTTACAAATTAGTTTGAGTATAGGCAAAGAAAATTAGAGGGATACGAATTAAATCACAGTAAGGCCTTACCAGAAAAGATCAATTGTTTTCATTTTGGATGTCTCATTTCGAAACTCAAGAGGTTGGAAC
>CAZWGG010000828.1:0-2590 GCA_964633305.1 uncultured Bacteroidales bacterium | reverse complement strand
GAACGTGTAATATTTCCAGTGTCACCTTCAGAGATTAAAGGAATAGAAGATGCCTTAGCTATGATGCGGGAAGGAGAAAAATCACTTTTTATCTTTCCTTCCGAATTAGCATTTGGTAAGGAGGGGTCTTCAACAGGTATTATTCCTCCTTATACTTCTTTAATTTTTGAAGTTGAGATTCTAAAAGTGAACTAGGTGCAAGGAAACGCAACCTTTCACGTTTTAAATCATCATTAATTTAATTAATTTTGAAGGTCAATTAACTAAATATAAATTTATTTCAAATGAAAGGAATACAAAATTTTGCTTTATTAAGCGTACTATTGACAATATTTTCCGGTTGTATAAAAGATGACTGGAAAGAAAAGGAGAAGGAGGAAAAGGATAGAATTGAGTCATACATTGCCGATTTACAAAGCACAGGTCATGATGTGCAAGAAATTGAATTAGAAGAATATAACGAATCTTTCTATTATATTTTGCTCAATGATGCAGGAACAGAAAAATATCCTGTAAAAGACGATTATATTTTAATAAATTATGTGGGAAAAAATTTATTGGACGATATATACGAAACCAATATAGAATCATATGCAAATGATTGGACCAATTATCAAAATAATAAGTCAACCTGGGACCATTATTTATTTGTACCGTCAAAAATTATATTCGGCTATAGTATAATTGGCTTTAATGAAGGAGTTAAAAGAATGAGTGAAGGGGACAGTGCCATGCTTGTTATTCCATCGCGCCTTGCATTTAATGATGAAGAATTTACATCTATGGTTTATACCATAAAACTCAAAAAAGTAATCCCTGATCCTGAATTATATGATTCTGTACAAGTAAATTCATTTTTAGAAAAAGAAAATATGGATTATATCGAAAACTATATTGCTGATGCCAATATTTATTATAAAAAATTGAAATCATCTGTAGCTGGTGATGCTATAGAAATTGCAGTAGATGACTCATTGCTGGTCAAATTCAAAGGATCATACCTGCAAGAAAATTCCCTGATCCCATTTGACTCTACCTATAATATGCCAGATTCGTCAGTTACTATTCCTGCTTCTCAAATCGAATCATTTAACCTTACAGGATTTATAGATTTTACAAGTGGTTTTGAAAGTGCTATTGACACAATGCGCATAGGTACAAGCGCTTTGGTAGTTGTCCCCTATGGAAACGCTTTTGGGAAAGAAGGGTACAGGCACTCTATCGGTTATTTAGTTATACCTAAATATACCTCATTGGTTTACGAGATAGAGATAAAAGGGAAAAAATAGCTTGTATTAAAATTTCTGTAGAATGAAGATTACCGGTCTTTTATGCAAATCGGGTAATTTTATTTTCCATTGTTTTATAGATTTCGTAGTAATTCTTTCATTATTTTGAGTTATATCTGCACCAATACATAACATAGTATCGGGATGACATACTTCAACAATGTCCTTTAAAAGCTGATTGTTCCGGTATGGCGTTTCAATAAAGATTTGTGATTGCTTTTCTTGGAAAGAATATTTTTCGAGCTGTTTTATACTGTTAATCCTGTCGTGGTGTTTAATGGGAAGATACCCGACAAATGCAAAATTCTGACCGTTTAATCCTGAAGCCATCATTGCCAAAAGAATAGAGGATGGCCCTACTAATGGGATAACACGAATATTCTTGTTATGTGCCATTCTTACAACCTCAGCACCAGGATCGGCAATACAGGGGACCCCGGCTTCTGAAAGCAGTCCGAAATCTGAGTTTATAGTGGGGTCAAAAAATTTTTCCAACTCATTTTGCTGGGTATGTTTATTTAAGATATAAAAAGTGAGCTGATCAATAGATTTTTTAAATCCTGCCTTAATCAGAAATCTCCTGGCTGTTCTTTCATTTTCAACAATATAATGATCAATGCAGTTAATTATATTAGCCAAATTACCGGGTAAAACTTCGTCTGCCTTTGAATCTCCAATGATTGATGGTATGAGGTATAAATTCTTCATCTGTAGAAAAAACGTAAGTACATTTGAATTTGAATTGCCTTAATGATAAAAATTCTTCTTATACAAAAACCAAAACACGAAATTAAAAAATTTTTAATGTGTTTTGAGACTATTTAAAATTCAACTTTTTCATGCCTTGTTCTCTTTTAGGTTATTTAAAAGTAAAACCACAACTCCTCCTCCGATTAAAACAGAGGTACCACACATAATAAGAGCCAATTTAAGACTAATATTGTCTGACAACCATCCTAAAACAGGCCCCAGCACAGAAAAAAATATCCGAATAATAAGGCTTCGTAATGATAATACGGTTGCACGGATATCGGATAAAGTAAGCCGGTTAATATAATCTTTTAGTACAGGAGTGGCAATACCCCGGACAAAGTAAAATATAAAAAGAAAAGTTATAGCAAACCTTGAAATCACAAAACCATTAATAAAAAAACCTGCTGCAATAAAAATAAAAATCAACAGGATGATCCTTTTTGCCATAAGTCTTTTTTCAATTTTATATGCCCAAATTGATCCTAGCCCAACAGTGAAATTAAGCAATGTCCAGAAAATTCCGTAAAGACTTTTACTTAAACCTACTT
>CAZWGG010000827.1:0-2590 GCA_964633305.1 uncultured Bacteroidales bacterium | reverse complement strand
AGGATGTAGTTCAACCGGGAATAATCGCTGGGTTTTGCAAACCGCTCATATTCCTGTATATTATGCAGCGTATTTTATTCATAAGTCAATCTAAACCAAGAGTTTCTATCAATCAATATATATTTATCGTCCATACCCTTAGTAAATTCGATATCCACATTATTTCTATAAAGAGTAAAAATTTTAATCTCTTTTGTAATATGCAAATCAGGACAATTTACAAGTATTTTTTGAAATCCTAATTTTGCATCAAAATCATAGAAATTGATTGGAAACATAGAATAACCAGTGTTTATCTTCTTTGGTTTATTATTCTCAACATTCAATGAAACTTGAATCACTTCCTTATCACTCGTATTAGTGACTGCAATATTTAACTTTCTGTCAACAACAATCAGTGAAATAATGAAGATTGCTATTATAGCTATTAATATTATTTTAGCCCATTTCATACCTATGCTTCTCCATTTACGGCAAAGTCAAAACATTTTTTTCCTTTTAAATCAATTCTAATCTGATAGTAACAAGAACCACCATCTAATACAAACCACCATGTTTTCTTTAGGTCATTTCTGTCTCCAGATGCAGAGCAAATTGCATTTATGAAAATTACTCTATTGCCCTTATTATCTATGTATCCAATATATTGACGATAATAATCTGAGTGATTAAATCTCAAAATTTTACCTAAATCAGAATTTTTATTCTTTCTGATTTGTTCTAAAGAATCAATATGCTGAATAGATAATTTTTTAGCTAAAACAATCTCATCAATCGAAGGAGTAAACAATTGGTGTGTAGTATCAATAGAAATCCATAAGTTTTCTTTATGTGCTTTCCAATCAAATATTATATCCTTTTTATCTGTCTGTGCAAATCCAGAAAAGGATAAACTTAATAAAGTCAGCATTAATATCAAGTTTCGAATATGTGTCATGGTGTCGTTTTTAATATGCTGCATAACTTAATAGTATTCTATCAATCGTTACCCAAAAATAATTAAAAGAGCCGTTTTAACAAAACAGCACTCAAGTTGCAATAAACCACAGACAAAATGATTGATAGAATATAGTTGGACTAAGCCGTCCGCTGCTATGGGTATTCTATTTTAGACTTATTTTCAACTATTTACAATGGACCTCAAATTGAAAATATTCCTGATAATACTTATCATACCTTTTTAAAATTATTATAAATTATAGAGTTTTTTAAATTGATATGGTTCATTCAAAAATATATTACTGTTTCATTGTTTAAAAACTACCGCCAAAAGGCGGTTTAGTTCAACGTTTCTCGTGTATGGTGTCGTTTGGCGATTCAAGGCACTTTCTTATCAAACCGTTATTAAAGTTTATTAAATGAAACCAAACTAAAAGCTTTGTACAACCCGCCAAATGCACTATACACGATGTTGTAAGCTGTTGCATTTTATTACTGTTCATTTAATTGACTTTTTAAATCATCTACTTGTTTCTGTAAATCAATAACATAAAGAGTCAATTCTTCAATTTTTTGTAATAATTTGGCATCCATTTCTCCTAGATTAATTCCATCCTCCTTTACTACCCTGGTTGTTGGAATATCTGGTAAATGTTTATTATTCTTTATGAAATTTTCAAGATCATAAATATTTTTTAAATTATACTCATCCTCAAACACATAATCTGACCAATCCACTTTGAGTTTTACTTTTATTTCAGTTGACAATATAGTCCCATTAACGTAAAGTTTGTGATTACCAACCATATCGCTTGGTAAAGCACCAATTCCAACTTTTCCAGAATTATCAATAGCCATGGGAACTCCCTCATTCATTGCAAAATAGATGCAATCATCCGCTAAATTATAATTTAATCCTCTACCTTCATAAAACTGATAAGAAATTTTAGTAGGATCATACTGACCAGAAATTGTTTCAATATTGGTATTGGTAACATTATAGCGTTGAGCAAGTGTCTTACCATTAATATTTAATCTGTAGATACCAGGATCAGTTGTGCCAATACCTACGTTACATGCATTTGTTATTACAAATCTTCCGCCAGAAGTTGCCGTTTCGAAAACTTGATAATTATTATCGATTCCGTCATTAGAAATAAATAAGGAGTATAGTCCTGGATTTGTTGGGTTGAAGCTACTTGTGCCAATATGTAATGTTGTCCGTGGATTAGTCAATCCCATACCGATAAATCCTCCATCATCTACTACCATAGGTACATTATTATGCATTGAAAAATAGATACGATCGTCAGCGGAATTATAATTTAATCCTCTACCTTCAAAAAAGTAATACGAAATCTTTGTTGGATCATAATTTCCCGATACCGTTTCTATTTTTGAACCGTCCACATTATAATAATTTGCTGTTACATTTCCATTCACATCAAGATTGTCATTAATCACTTCTTGAGAATATGAATTGGTAATAACAAGAATACTAATAGTTAAATAAATTAATTTTTTTTTCATTTTTATATTTTTAAAGGTTAAATAATATTTCATCTTATCTATAAAGCCTTGAAAGCAATTGCTTACAACTAATGTATAAGCGTACCTGGTACATTTATCCACCTCATTTCAGACAGATAAA
>CAZWGG010000826.1:0-2593 GCA_964633305.1 uncultured Bacteroidales bacterium | reverse complement strand
TCAAAAGTGGCATGTCGAGTTTCAGTTCTTCCGCAGTTTTGAGCATGGCCGCACATAAGACCGGCAATTAACATTGTAGAAATGAACCATATTTTTTTCATAGAATTTTGTTTAGTTTATAGTAATGTAAAGATAGTTTCCCTGTTAAAATGAAATTGAAGCATATGTTGCAGATGTTGAAACTGTAGTTGAAATATTGTTAGTTGTTACCATTTAAATTTTACAAAATGCATTTATAGAAAGCAAGTTAATTAAAATTGAGCTTTAAAAGGTAATACCCGGTTATATTTTCGCTCCTTTATTTTAGTAATTTAGCCTGAGAGTTGGTGAAATGAAGAATATCATCTTTTATATATTTCTTATACCGGGCATAGGGCTCAAGGCACAGGAGCATTATGTGTTTTCGCCTATCAGTAGTATCAATGGGTTATCAGATAACCGTGTACGGACTATTTGCCAACTGCCTGACAAAAGGATGATTGTTATTACCGAAGGCCTAGTAAACATATACGATGGTGCCACATTTCGATACATGCATTACGATGAACAACAAGCATATTCACTTTCCAAATATTCAGGATTTCACCGTGCTTATGTGGACAACGAAAACCATTTGTGGCTGAAAAATCAATACAAACTAATGCTTTTCGATATCCAAACTGAGAGGTTCACTCCAAATTTAGATAGTATATTTTTGTTACAGGGCATAAAAAAACATGTTGTAAATTTATTTATTGATACCGAAGATAACATTTGGTATTTAACCGAAAACGATGAACTTTTTTTTCGAAATAACAAGAATAAGAAAACAAATCTGTTCTTAACAGACAAAGAAAAAGGACACCGACCAAAAAATGGAAGATGTCCTCTTAGGTCGCAAATTCTTAACCGAATACCGAACCTTCTGTCAGCAGAGCGTCCAAAACAGGCTAAAGTAGTTTTTTGAACATCATCAGGATATTTACCAACAACTTTTAAGTAAAAAGCTTTAGTTATCAACAAATTGAGGTTTTTTCGATAAAAAACTTCAACATCCACCAGGCGACCGAAGGTCGCCAACAGCCTGACGAACATCGCCAGCAACCGGACGTCAAAACAGGTCGTCCGAACGCCAGGGTCAGGGGGCGTTTTAAGGCCCTCGTAAGTTGTCGGGATGGATGAAGGCGTCAAAGCGATGGGCGACGTCGTCAGTTTGATGAAAGCGTCAGCGTGTGGCAGCGTCAAAGGGGCAACGTCAACAGATGGAAAGGGATTTTCTTTCAGCCTTTCAGGCTTGCCTTCCGAATAGGAAGGCTGATATTTTAGGCGGAACGAATGATTTTTCAAATCATCAGGCTGCAAGCCTGAGATATTCATTATCCGGGCGGATTGGAAAGCTTGTTTCAGGGTCAACGGAGTGAACCGGGGAGAGAAAACAGATAAAAAACCGGATATTACTTTCAGCATCAAAATAGGAAAAGACCTTTCGCCGGCTTGCCTGCCGGTAAGGCAGGTTTCCGCCGGGGCTTCTTTTGGGCGCTCTTTTGTTTTCGGATTTTAACGTGGGAAGATAGGTTTTTTGGCGGATTTTTTGTTTTGAGGGGTAGGGTTTTGCTCTTTTGCAAAAGTTTATGCACACTTCGTGTATGTTTTTCAAAGGAGTGCATGAGCTCGCATTCTACGAATGCTCGGTTGTGCATCCCGAAGGGGGCGTGCTTTTGCAAATGTGCAAAACCAGGGCAGGACAAAAAATATGACAAAAAAACTATGCGGGGTGGGTTTTATACCTTCTTTTCAGAAATTTATCAATGCTTTTGTAAATTGCAGAAACTATTTTTGATGATTTTAATAAGTAGAGCTTAAATCAAATAATCATCCTGTGATTTTTAATAAGGAAGTTCTATTATAGTGCAATAAACAGGTATTCTTTTTAGACTATTTTATTACTTGCCTGACCGCCAAAGCTTGTTTGAAACTCTCCAACGCTCATTTGATAAATGTCAAAGCAAGTTTGTAACTCGCCACTGCTTATTTTATAAACGCCAAAGCATATTACAAACTATCCAAAGCATTATTTATAAATGCTATCGAAAATTCCATAAATGATATAGGAAGTTTTAAAGTCGCCAAAGCTTATTTGATAAATTGCTTAGGGGGTTTTACAAATGAGGATGCAACTTTAAATTTAGCAGTAATGGAATAAAAAAAAGGGCTTGCGCCCTTTTTATCAGATTTTATATCGTTTAAACTCTAAGCCCGAAATCTGATGATATTGCGGGCTTGTTGCACCAAAGAGGGACTTTACATAAGCTTTCACGTTTAACGCTTTGTCAACGAGGCCAGCACCATTGTTATAGAGGATGTTGTTTCTTGCAATGCGGGCATTGCTCAACGGTGTTGTGGCTGCAATTGCAGCATCGTTTCTAGATCTTAAATCACCTAACAGGGTGGTTAATGAAACTACCTGTAATTCTGTTTCATTTGGGTTATATTCCGGTATAGAACCAAGTAAATTAATTAATTTATCCAGGTTGTCTATACGGTTGTCGAAACTCAATTGTGAAGAAGAAATTTCATTTACTTCCTTACCTTGTGCAATCAATTCTTGTTTTTC